>NZ_BAXL01000003.1:0-197269 GCF_000698185.1 Geomicrobium sp. JCM 19055 | reverse complement strand
TATATATTATAACTTATATAAAAGCAATAAAAAAAAGCTACACAAAACGAAAAATATCGTTTCGTGTAGCCCTACTTTAGACGTGAACTCCCTCTTCTACGAGAGAATGAATCGGCTTTTTGACGGTTGCAACATCAATGTGGATCCCTTGAATATTCTTTGTAACAATCTCTTCTGTTTCATAGCCAAGACGTTGGTACAACACCATATTACGATCAACTGCCGTTCGGACACGGCACGATACTGACTGTTTGCCTAACGTTTTAGCTTCAGCTTCTAGTGCTGTAATGAGCTTTTTAGCATAACCATTCCCTTGATTCTCTGGTGGTACAGATAATCGGAAGAAATATAAATCATCATGCTAATCACATAACGAAGCATGGCGACTGGTTTATCCCCCTCCATACCGATTAACGCTTTCTCTCCACCGTTCAATCCTTCACGAACCGAATCAGGTGTTTCTAATAAAGCGCTTGAAGAAGGTGTTGCATGTTTATATTCAGCAAATGCATCATGCATGAGCGTGCATACGATTGTTGCGTCATCTGGTGTTGCGTAGTAAATGTTCATCTTGACCTCCTGAAACTTTGACTTTTTAGCAGAAAATCATTGTAAAACATACAAGCCTAGCTGAAAAGTCATCTGGAAATAGTCAGAATAGGAATTTGTTTACGATTCAACGTCTACATCTACATCTTCTACATTTTCGTCATCGGCGGTTTCTGTACCTTCATCTTCCTCTTCAATCTCAAACTCTTCAATCTCGCCGAAATCATCTTCAACCGTCAAGTTCGTAAACGACAGAACTTGTAGAATGTTCTCCTCAGTGTCAATGACAGTCGCTTCAATTTCATCACCGTCTTGAATGAAAACGGCATCGGCCGATTGTGTAATATCGAATTCAAGTACACGACTTTCACCTTCAACGAGTACTTGCAAGTATTGATTGTTAAACGGATCACTTACACGGTACACATTGCCACTAATCTCCATTTCATCGTACACATCTGTCGGTACATAGTCGTCTGCACCTAGATTAGCAGCGAGCATTTGACGATACTCTTGGAATGCACCTTCTCGTGAAGAGGCATGAGCAATGTTACCTGTTTCTGCATGTACCATCGCCATTTCCCTCATTAGACCGTTCTGGTCGACGACTGGAATCACCCATGTGTACTGATCATACACAGAATATAAGACAGGCTGAGTTCCTCGCCATTGTTCACGGATGAATGATTTATTTACGACTTCTTGTGCTCCCCGCGCATTTAAAAGGCCTGAAGAACCTGTATAATAGGTCGCCTCTCCCGTTTGCGCATTGATCATCGTAAACCCGACCATCGTATTGGACTCTTGGTTCGGTCTCGTATGATCAATCATCCAGTACATATCATCGTCTGGTCCTAAGACACCAATCATCTCTTCATTACTCGTCGGTTCATGAACACCTTCTTTCGTGAAATAGGCGTTCAATAAACCGTTGCTATAACGTCCGAACCAATCCGCATATTGAAGAGCAATGCGGTAGTCAATGGCATTATCAATAAACTCCGGTTGTTCTCCAAGATCAAAGCGTTCCGTTTCTCCGGTAACAGCATCGACTAGAATTACACCGTCGGCATTTGGACCTGTACGATAGTAATCATAGTACGCATATGAATACGCATAATACGGATGTCCATCATCATCTGGCTCAAAAGAATAACCAATTAAAACGACGTCTTCATATTGCTGACGAACGTGACGTTCTAAGTTCTCACCAAAGAATGCACTCGGAACATACTTCATGTCATGCTCACTAATCAATCTCGCTTCAGCGTTTGGATCTTCTGCACTGACCATAATGTATCCTGGTGCGGAATCGGCTCTTAACCAACGCCAAATGTTCGCATATTCAATCGGTGATACCCAATACAATTCATCATTGATTTTTTTGAATGCTTGATTCTCCTAGATCATAAAAAGAAAAGTTGTCGATATTACCGAATACAATTTCAGATTTATACCTCGCATACGTATACGGCACGGCACGAACTGCTTCTTCTGTAACAGATTCGATTTGCTCATCGCTCGTTTCAATGTTCCCTAAGTTGGATAATTGTTCTGTCACGGTTAGTGGAAAAACAACATTCATAAACAATAACCCGGCAAATAAAATACTACCGATCGTCGTCGACGCATTCGTAAAAGCCAGCCTCGCTTGTTGCTTGACCTCTTCAGGATTACGAGGAACTTTTGCTGCCCCTAAAAACAGTCCTGATATCATGAGATTTAATGCTACGATCCACCCAAAGGAGTTAAGCAAGCCACTCCAAGACAAATCAATTAAACCAAAATAAATAATATAAATGCTTATCCCAAGACCGAGTAAGTAACGTATACCTTGAAATGCAAACCAAGCTTTTGCATTCCGTCTCAGGCCATATTTCCAAGCTTTAGGGTTTAATTCAATTGTCGTTAAACCCATAATTAAAATCCAAATATACATCATTCTGTTGTCCCCCTACATGTTGTCACTTAATACATACGTACAACATGCTTTAAAGATTCAGTTTCTAGCCATTTCCCGGGAAATAGATCATTTATTGTTCACTATCTACGGCGCTCCCAGTAATTCTCGTCTTTGTTACCTTTCCTAATTGCACGTATGCTTCTGCTTTCATTACGCTTGGTCTTCCCATTGCTTCTCCTTGATGAACTTGAAACGCATGCCAACCTTCTTGGTACGATTCTGTTCCATTGTCGATTAAATACGCACTTAAAGCGGATGCTGCTACACCGGTTGCTGCATCTTCTTTGAACATTCCTCGACTTGGGAATTGCCTTGCGTAAATCTCACCATTTGCTTCGATTACAAACGGGTAAAAACCCGTAGTTTTATAAGCTTCACATAGATCCCACAACCGGTTGTAATCAGGGCTCAGAGCTTGTAGAACCTCGTTGTTTTTTTAGTGGAATGAATAGCTTTGATCGTGACGTTGATCCGATTTGAATAGGGAAGTCATCCCTTAGATCTTCCTCAGTAATCATCAAACTTTCACAGATATCTTGAATCGTTGGTACGTTTTCCTGAGTACTCAACGAGTTTTGCTCAACCTGAACTTCTTTGTTTTGATTCCAAGTAACTTCGATCGTTCCTGCTTTCGTTTCAATCGATGTATGTTCACCAGCTATTCTCGAATGCTCGATCAAGCTTGTCGTCGCAGCGATTGTCGCATGCAAACAAAACGCTTTTTCTACTTTTTTTCGTAAAGAAACGAAGAGCATATAAACCTGTCTCAGCCCGCTCGACATAAACGACATCCTCATCACAATGACTTGCAAAAGTTTGTTTTTCTAACTCGGTCCAACGTTCGGTATCTAAGACAACACGGCAAGGGTTGCCTCCATGCTTTCCTTTAGAAAAAACCCTTTTAATTCCTTGTTCCATCTGTTGTTCGTCTCCTTTCTAACAGCGAAAATTGTCGAAATCAGTTATATTATCTTTTAAATCAACGATTTAGCTAGATTTTTCTTAGATGATCATCTAACTAAACACACAGAAGTTAACCGAACGTTTCACGCCTGAAGCTCCCCCTTGCTTCGGGCTTTTTTTATGCTCAAAGAAAAAGCGATCGCATGATGAGCGATCGCTAACTTCTTATCCTTGGTTAATCAATTGATCGTAGTCTTCTGAAGTTAATAGCTGTTCAAGTTCTTCTGGCTTCGTTGCTTCAATAACAACCATCCATGCTTTCTCATATGGAGATTCATTTACAAGCTCTGGTGAATCTTCTAGGTCTTCATTGATTTCAACGACTTTACCACTGATCGGTGCGTAAAGCTCTGAAACCGTCTTTACAGATTCAACACTTCCAAAAGGTTCGTTTACATCAAGTACGTCTCCGACCTCTGGCAATTCAACAAATACGATATCCCCGAGTTCATCTTGAGCAAAAGCTGTAATTCCTACACGGTAATTCCCGTTCTCTTCTTTTACCCACTCGTGCTCTTTTGAATACTTCAGTTCTTTTGGCGTTGTCATGATTTCAACCTCCCATTGATAAGTAACCGTAACGCTATCTTACCATTTTCCTAAGATGTCTGGTGATACATTCCCCAAATATTGCTTCCAATGTTTTTCGAATTCGTCTTCTTTAAATCCTACCGTTGCATGATGTCCATCGGTCACAATTGGACGCTTCACTAACATGCCATCCGAAGCGAGCCAATCAATAATCGTATCTTCATCCGCATCAGGTAGTTTGTCTTTCAGTCCAAGTTCTCTGTACTTCTTCCCACTTGTGTTAAATAACTTCTTCCATTCTAAACCACTTAGAGCTTTAATTTCTTGAAGCTCTTTACGTGTTGGAGGCTCTTCAACAATATGACGTTCTTGATAAGAGATTTCATTTGCATCAAGCCAATTTTTTTGCTTTTTTTGCACGTTCCACACGGTGGATATGAATACATCGTGAGCATAAAGACAATTGCCTCCTTACAAATAACATTCCTTTACATTATACGATAAAATGCTACTCGTTTATACAAAGACGTATCGTTTCAGTCATCACTCTGTGCAAACATGTTGTGCAAAACTTCTTCAATTAATTGCGGTACTTCAATAAATGCACTTTTGGCATGTAAACGTTCCGTCGATTTATGCGCATCTTTACCAAGTGGACCGACATTAAGAACAGGAGCATTCAACTTAGACATTAGACTGAAAGGAATTGAGTATGACCAGTTGAATCCTGGTGTGTTTCGTTCATAAGAAACGTCATTTCTTGCATGCTTATAAGCAAGATAACTAAGATCGCTAATCCCATTAAAGTAATTCAAATGTTTAACATCCCGATTGAAGCGCTCCTTTGAGGTGGTACGAAGTAATTCAACAATCGGCTCAATCTCCGCTTTCTTTGAACGAACAGCTGGATAATAGGGTGGTGAAAAATACGTGACGACGACAGGAGCCAGTTCATCACAACGAAGTAAAATCTTATCAATCATCATTGAAGCTTTGGCACGATCATCAAGCGTCTCATTCGAGAAAATCTCTTGCTGCCACTCTGTAAGTAGTTCCTGTCCGTGTTTTTCTTGAGCATAAATTAACAGTTCATCGAAGTTCATCACTGTCGTTTTAGGTAATCCTATGCTTGTTGCACGTTTATTTAACGTATCAACTGCTACACTGACTTCTTCTCTAAAAATTCTTTCAATATCGAATGCACTTCGTTCAAATAAGAAAACGTTAAACAACGACGTTGAACGATACGGCGTCTTCACTGAATAGGACTCTTGCAAGTCTTTTTGATAGAGCGCCACTGGAAGTGGTGTTTCCTCACCATCAACTTGCTCTCTAAACCGCTCATTATACTCAATTTGACTCGTCACTTGAGAAAGCATAAACGTTGACGTTAATCCGCTTAAAGGCTCTCCTACATGTGTCTCAACACCGTAACAAAACACACTCGGCATAATCTTACCAATCGAGCCACTGTACACATAAAACTGTTCATCACCTGGCGTTTGAGTAAACACCGGCTCACTATTTAAAAACAATTCATAGTCGAGGTTGTGCGATGTTTTTAATTCGTATAAGTGCTCAACTGCAGCACGCATTCCCGCTGAATTCACTTCCTCATCAGGCACAGTAAGTAAAACGAGATTAATCGGCCAAGATTCTTTGATCGCTTTTTCTAAAATAGAAAGTTGAATAACTAGTCCAGCTTTCATATCCATAGCGCCTCTACCAAATATGTATTCGCCTGTTTGAATGTCTTTTAGTGTACTTCCGCTAAATTGACTCTCATGGTTGTGGAACCATTCGGTAACTTGTTCGATATCAAAAGCAATTGAATCAAGTTCTCCGTAATTCTCTACACTTACGACGTCAAAGTGGCTCATCATGACGACCGTTTTCGTCGCATGTTCGTGCTTGTACAAAGCAGTAAGAAATTCAGCAGATTGTGGTGACTCTCCTAAATGAAGGTATTCACGGTGCTGGTTAAAATAATCCAATTGCAACAAACGATTGTATAGATGTTTCGGAAAAAGCTTTTCACTTTCCGTACCTGTAATACTCGGGATCGCCACTAATTCCGCTAGCAATTGCTTCTTTTGTTCAAAGCTTGTAGTATTCATAAGCCACCTCCACCAGTTGTCTACTGTGATTGTACGGAAGGTTTGTAATTTTAACAACACTCTAATAGCAGATTTTCTACCATTTGGTCGAACTCCTTAACATCTGTAGAGAACAGAGCATTTGGTTTTGTGTAGAAAACACTCTTTACCCGTTCGTTTCGGGTTGCCTCAGGTGCGGCATAACGTTTTGTGAGCAGCGCTTTGCTTTTTACCTACTTTGCTGTTCACTTAACGGCGAGTTTATGCGCGAAGCAGACATTTTTGCTCTATGCTCACCATTGGTATGTTGGGATTTAATCGTTTTATAGCCCAATATCCCAAGAATCCTCAAATAAAAGCTTTTATGAGAGGATTTTTTCTCGTTTATGTGGGGATTTCATTTCTTTAACAGTCCTCTTCTCTAGTTGAACTCCTTTTGCATCATAGCGAACGTTCTGCCCAGCTCGTTTGCGAGTAATACGTCACTTTCTTGCCAGAATTATTGGCATACGTAATTTCTTTGCTCGTTGAATCTCCGATATACCTGTAGGATCAATAATCATAACTTCATCAGCAAGATCAATCTTACGCATATGAATTTCTTTAAACATTTTTGCTTGATCGTCACTAATTTCGAACCCCTCATATTGTTCAAAGAAACCGACACTAATCACAGCATTCCCTTCCAATGTAAGCATGGCATTTGCATGTTCGAATTCTTCTTTGAATTTTGTTGATCCACAAAGTGTTATAACTTTTACCATATTTGCCCCCCCTATGATTCGACCACTAGTTTAGTGCACACACCAAAAACAAAGCGTTCACCTCTTTCGAGATGAACGCTTCTGTCTTCCTTATACTACATATCTCTTCTCTTGAACGATTCGTTCAGCGATTTCGCGCTTCAATTTGATTACGTTGTCTGGTGTACGACGAGTTAATTTACGTACCATTGAAAGCATTGTGCGTAGTGTGTCGCCTTCTTCCATGTGGATGAGTGACTCTTTCGCATCCGCTTCAATGTTTTGTAATCCTTCTTCTACGAGTACTTTCGTATAAAGAAGTTTTAGTGTTTCACTGTCTGCACCATTCTTTTCAATCGCTTTCTCTGTACGGGCAATGGCAGCTTCCATGTTATAAATTTCGCTAACCATGTCTGCCACGTTTAGAAGAAGCTCTTGTTCTTTGTCGAGTTCTTTTCCGTATTTTTGAACAGCTGAACCTGCACCCATAATCACGAGTTTCTTGGCGTTTTGGAGCATATACTTTTCTTTTTCAAGTGGCGCATCGCCTGGTTCTTCTGGCATCATAGCCATTAGTTCTTCTTGAAGTCCCATGGCTTTTTCTAAGAATGGAAGTTCACCTTTCATCGTCTTACGTACGAGAGTACCTGGTACGAGTAAACGGTTGATTTCATTCGTTCCTTCAAAGATACGATTAATACGAGAGTCACGATAAATACGCTCTACTTCGTATTCAGCCATAAAGCCGTAACCACCGTGAATTTGAACCGCTTCATCTGCACAATAGTCAAGTGCTTCTGAACCGAAGAATTTGTTTAATGAACACTCAATTGCATACTCTGCAATCGCCTTGGCAACTTTTTCGCCATCCGCTTGCTCTTCATCTGTAAGGTCACCGAGATTCTTCTCAAAAAGTCCACCTGTACGGTAAATCGAGCTTTCAAGGGCATAAGCTTTTGTCGCCATTGATCCAAGTTTCTCTTGAATAGCTGTAAAGTTTGCAATTGGTGTCTTGAATTGCTTACGCTCACTTGCGTATGTTGCTGCAAGTTCTATTGTACGTTTCACACCACCAACACAGCCGACACCTAGCTTGTAACGACCAACGTTAAGAATGTTAAACGCGATCACGTGTCCACGGCCGATTTCTCCGAGTACGTTTTCTTTAGGAACCTTAGCATCTTCTAAAAGCAACGTACGAGTAGAAGAACCTTTAATCCCCATCTTCTTCTCTTCAACACCAGTTGATACACCGTCGTAGTCGCGCTCAACGATAAAAGCTGTAAACTTGTCGCCATCGATTTGAGCATAGACTACAAATACATCAGCAAATGCAGAGTTCGTGATCCATTGCTTTTCACCGTTCAAAACGTAGTGTGTACCTTCTTCGTTCAAGATCGCTGTCGTTTTCGCTCCAAGTGCGTCAGATCCTGAGCTTGGCTCTGTTAACGCATACGCTGCGATTAGTTCACCTGAAGATAGTTTAGGTAAATACTTTTTCTTTTGGTCTTCATTGCCAAAGAATACGATCGGTAATGAACCAATCCCAACGTGTGCACCGTGGCTAAGACCAAACCCGCCAGCAAGTGACATGCTTTCTGTAATTAAGCTTGAGCTAATCTTATCAAGACCAATTCCGTCATACTTTTCTGGTACGTCAGCACCTAGAAGTCCAAGCTCTCCTGCTTTTTTAAGCAATTTCACTGAGTAATCAAATTCATGATTCTCAATGTGGTCAATGACCGGATACACCTCATTGTATACGAATTCTGAAGTTGTCTTTGAAATCATTTTGTGCTCATCTGTAAAGTCTTCTGGAGTGAACACATCTGTTGTTTCAACATCTTCTAGTAAAAACCCGCCGCCTTTGATGCTCGTTTTTAACGCTTCTGCCATTGTAAATTCCTCCTAGTAAAGTTTGGTTTATAGTAATTCAAATACGCCAGCAGCACCCATACCGCCACCGATACACATCGTTACAACACCGTATTGCTCATTGCGACGCTTCATTTCGTGAATGAGTGAGAGTGTTAATCTCGTTCCCGAACAGCCGAGCGGATGCCCGAGTGCAATCGCGCCACCATTCACGTTTACTTTGCTATGGTCAAGTTCTAATGAACGAATAACT
This sequence comes from Geomicrobium sp. JCM 19055, assembly GCF_000698185.1. Classification (NCBI taxonomy): domain Bacteria; kingdom Bacillati; phylum Bacillota; class Bacilli; order Caryophanales; genus Geomicrobium; species Geomicrobium sp. JCM 19055. The sequence continues at coordinate 188,296 of NZ_BAXL01000003.1, read as the reverse complement.
TGAAGTGACTGGGAAGCAAAGGCTTCGTTAAGTTCAAATAAACCAATGTCTTCAAGCGACAAACCAACATTTTTCAATACTTTAGGAATCGCTTCAACAGGTCCAATCCCCATAACTTCTGGGCGAACACCAGCAACCGCCATTCCTAAAAACTTCGCCATTGGCTTTAAGCCATCAGCTTCAGCTTTTTCACGGTCCATTAACAGGACTGAAGCCGCCCCATCACTCATTTGTGAAGAGTTACCTGCTGTTACACTTCCCTTTACATGAAAGGCTGGTCTTAGACCTGAAAGCGTTTCTACTGTTGTACCAACGCGTACGCCTTCATCTGTATCAAACGTTACCGTATTCTCTTGGAACTTATTGTTCGCATCTACGTAACACTTTTTCACTTCAAGTGGTACGATTTCATCTTTGAACCGACCCGCTTCAATGGCTGCGGCTGCTCGTTTATGACTTTCTACAGCAAAAGCGTCTTGGTCTTCACGACTTACACCGAATTCGTTCGCCACTTGCTCAGCTGTGTGCCCCATCCCCATGTAATATTCTGGAGCATTCTCAACGAGTTTTGCGTTCGGCGCAATGACATGCCCACCCATCGGGATCAAACTCATTGATTCTGCCCCACCTGCAAGGATCGTATGTGCATGGCCGAGCATGATTTTCTCTCCTGCATAAGCAATGCTTTGAAGACCTGAAGCACAGTAACGGTTAATGGTTACGGCGCCTGCAGTATTGGGTAGTCCTGCAAGACCGGAAATGTTCCGTGCCATGTTCATGCCTTGTTCAGCTTCTGGCATTGCACAACCGAAGATGACGTCTTCAATTTGACTTGCATCAAAGTCACCTGCACGCTTAAGTGTTTCTTTTACGGTTTCTGCTGCGTAATCATCTGGACGCATTTGTGCGAGCGTCCCTTTTTTTCGCCTTACCTACTGCGGTTCTTGCTCCTGATACGATCACCGCTTCTCTCATGACCGTTCCCTCCTTAATAGTGCTAGTTGCGTAATGGCTTACCCGTTTTTAACATGTGTTGCATTCTCATTTGTGTTTTTGGTTCTGCAATTAAGCTAAGGAACGCTTCACGCTCGAGATCAAGCAAGTATTGCTCATCAACTTCACTGTTCTTTGGAACACGGCCACCGGCAATGACGAACGCGAGCTTTTCAGCGATTTTTAAATCATGGTCACTAATTTGACCGGATAGTTTCAATCCTTCTGCGCCAAGTAGCATCGTTGCATAGCCCGTTTCTCCAACAACTCGTACTGGCTGCTTAACTGGAGGGCGATAGCCTTTTTCAGCAAGTTCCATTGCTTTTCGCTTTGCACTCCACGTTACTTGACGATAGTTGGCAACGATGTCATCACGATCAGCCAAAAATCCATTTTCTTTCGATTCTTGTGCTGATGTACCAACTTTCGCCATCGCGATCGTTTCAAACACTTTATTTGCAATTGGTTGTAAATCCGTACCTTTCGGAACATTCTCAATCGACCTTAGGTATAATTCTTTATTTCCGCCGCCGCCTGGAATGAGGCCAACACCGACTTCAACGAGACCCATGTACGTCTCACTTGACGCTTGGATGCTCGCAGATGGCATACAAATCTCAGCGCCTCCACCGAGTGCCATTTGGAATGGTGCGGTTACGACAGGTTTTTTGCTATAACGAATGTTCGTTGTCATCTGTTGGAACTTACGGATCACAAGATCCAACTCATCAAATGCAAAGTCTTGCGCTTCCATGAGCATCATCATTAAGTTGCGCCAACACAGAAGTTTTTGCCTTTGTTGGAAATGACGAGACCATCATAGTTCGCTTCAACCTCTTTAATCGCTGTATCCATCATTTGAATAACATCAAGTCCGATTGAGTTGTTCGGTGATGTAAATGTAAGTCCAGCAATGCCATCGCCTAAATCTGTGAGAACCGCTCCAGCATTCTTCTTAATTACGTTCGACTCATTTTTAATGAGAACACTAACGTCGATGTCTTTCTCACTCTTAGGTAAGGCTACATACTCACCGTTTTGATAATACTTTCCGTCTTTTGTATAGAAAGAATCATGCCCACTTGCAAGCATTTCCTTCACCCAAGCCGGAACGGTTTCACCTTCTGCTTCCATTTTTTCGACTGATTTCTTAACACCGATTGCATCCCAAACTTCAAACGGTCCAAGCTCCCAACCGAATCCCCACTTCATGGCGTTGTCAATTGCCACAACATCATTTGCAATTTCTGACATCTTCTCTGCGGAATAGATCAGGCTTTTCTTTAAAGTACCCCAAGTAAATTGACCCGCTTTATCATCTGCATACGCAAGCGTCTGCAATTTAGCAGCCTTTCCTTTTGCTTGCTTTGCCATTTCAACTGAAGGGGATTTTAACTTGCTTCCTTCGCGGTATTCTAACGTTTCAGGATCTAGTTCAAGAATTTGTTTGTCCTTGCCTTTGCCTTTCTTCATATAGAAACCTTGACCGACCTTTGCACCAATCCACCCTTTTTCGGTGATTTCTTTCATAAATGCTGGCGGATCAAAGACTTCTTTCTCTTCTCCATCAACTTGATCGTATACATTTTTAGCGACATGCATAAATGTATCTAAACCAACAACATCAAGCGTTCTAAACGTTGCACTTTTCGGACGGCCGATGAGTGGACCTGTGATCGAATCAACTTCTGAGATCGTTAATCCATGCTGCTCCATTTGTTCAACAGAAACGAGCAATCCATACGTACCAATGCGGTTTCCGATAAAGTTCGGCGTATCTTTCGCTTCGACGACACCTTTGCCTAACACATCTTCAGCAAACGCTTTCACAGATGCCAATACATTAGGATCCGTATCTTCCGTCGGTATGATTTCAAGTAAATGTAAGTATCTTGGTGGGTTGAAAAAAATGCGTTCCTAAAAAGTGTTTTTTTAAACGAGTCGGAACGTCCTTCAACCATCGCGTTTACAGAGATTCCAGACGTATTGGAACTAACGATTGTTCCTGGCTTTGTGTGCTTTTCAACCTTTTCAAACAATTGTTTTTTTACGTCTAGGTTTTCTACAACGACTTCAATAATCCAGTCAACTTCGCCTAGCTTGTGTAAATCGTCTTCAAGATTTCCAACTTCAATTCGCTGTGCATTTTCCTTTGAAGCAAGTGGTGCAGGCTTTTGCTTAAATAACTTCTGCTTACTCGTTACTGCCTGACGATTACGAACTTGTGGATGATCTAGTGTAAGCCCTTTTGCTTTTTCTTCATCTGTGAGTTCTTTTGCAGGCAAGTCCAGCAGTAGCACGTTTATTCCTAAATTTGCTAAATGGGCAGCAATCCCTGAACCCATTACACCTGAGCCGAGTACCGCTGCTCGCTGAATGTGCGTCGTCATAATTGTCCTCCTCATTTGAATGAATACTCATTCATTTCACTCTGAAAATAGAAGAGCACTTCCATTTGTTAAGATGCCCTCTAAATGTTGCAATTAATAAAATTGTATTTATATTCTCTTACTATACTATATAAGATTTAAAACCATCTGACAACTATAAAATGAATTGCCATTCATTTTATTTATAATGCTTCGAATAGAACGTTGGACATTCGGTGACGATAAGGTTGAAGAAATTTTAAAGGAGAATGTTCGCGATGAATATGCAACCAAATTCGAATCAACCTCAAAACCAACAATCCGCCCAATCAGCCAATACGATGCACCAACCACCTGTAGTCATTACGACAAAAGACCAACTGTATTTATCTGATATGTTGAATTGGAATTTAACAGCTGCAAAAAAGGCTCACTTTTATGCGCAACATGCCATGGAAGCTGATGTGAAGACGAAATTTGAGCAAGTCGCCCAAATGCACGAAAACCATTACAACCGCCTAATGCCTTATTTGCAAATTCAAGGAGCTAAACAATGACTAAAATCCAAAACCCCAAAACACAAGTTCCAAATACGAAGGAAATGAACGATAAAGACTTTATGACTGATCTACTTTCTACAGAAAAATATATGACAGCATCCTATGGAACAGCAATGAATGAAGCGAGCCATAAAGCGCTGTACGATGAGATTGCAAGCATCAGTAAGGAATCACAAGATTGCCAGCGTGATCTTTACAATCAGATGTTCGAAAAAGGCTGGTACTCTCTTGAACCTGCTCCAGAACAGGCAAAACAACAAGCTTATCAAGAATATTCAACGTTAAGTTCAGAACTTCCATCTGGACAGATGCCTCACTAAAACGTCGGGATGAGTAGGACTCATCCCGACGTTTCTTGTTCATTTTCAAAATGAATGAGTGTTGACTCGAAGACCGGTTCATCTTCAATTAATTGTGCTTTACGGTACACTTCACCGATATTTTCACAATAAAAAGTTTCACCCACAAGTTGTTCATACGCATATTGATCGACAACGATGCAATTATCATACATTGTTTCTTGAATCGCAAGCTTATACGTCGCTGGGCGAACTCGATAGGAATACGCAGCATCATCCCATTGCTGGTGATCTAGTATGATAAATGATTCACCTTCTGGTTTGTATTCGGTATACCGAACTCCTCGAACGCGCGTGCGATCGATTTCATACACTTCCTCACTAACATGAACGCCATTTATTGATTGATTCACGGCAAGTTGATTTGCATTAACTGATGTCATGGTGCGCTCTTTCGTGTGGTCGTCTTCAAACTCATACGTTGCATAAAGGGTTTCTTCTGGAAAGTAATCCGTAAAATCAATCTCTTCAACCGACCGTTCTTTAAGATCTACGATGACTATTTCTGCTTTTGGGTACGTGACTAAGAATACAACAGCTACGAGAAGCTTTATCATAACGATCATGTTCGTCCCCCTTCTTTACTATGTATTCAAAGAAATGGGCGCCCATTCAACTTAAATTGAATAGGCGCCCTCTTTAGCAAGTTAGGAGACTTCTCTATTAGACGGTTTCTACACGGCTGTTGCTTAATTGCTTGATCGTCGCTGCAAGTAAATGCGTCCGTTCAACTAAACTTGGGATCTCTAAATATTCGTCCGAACTATGTGCCCCTCCACCAACAGGCCCATTCCATCAATCGTCGCAACGTCCATCACGCTCGTAAACGAAGCATCCGAACTACCGCCTGTTGCTACTTCGGTCACTTGTACGCCAATTTGTTCACCAGTTTGTTGTATTAATTGAAACAACTCTTCAGTTTTTTTTCCGTTCTTTCCATCGGTGGTCTCGTCAAATCTCCTGAGACCGTCACCTTCGTACCTTCCAGCTCTGACTCTTCACACATGGCTTCAATCGCTTCAGTCATTTGTGGTCCTTGATCGAGTGTAGAAATTCGTACATCAATGAACGCACGAGCATGCTCAGCGACTGTGTTTACTGTTGATCCCCCTTCAATGACCCCGACGTTTACTGAAATTCCTGCTTCAAGGTTTGATAATTGATGAAGAGCGATCGTTTTGTGAGCCAATTCTTCAATGGCACTTCGTCCTTCTTCTGGATTGATCCCTGCATGTGCCGCTTTTCCTTGAACGTCCATCGTAAAACGCCCGCCCCCTCTTCTTGCAGTGACGAGAGAACCGTCTTTTCGCGCAGGCTCCATTACGAGTACCGCACGCTTGCCCTTAGCGTAGGCTGAATCAATTCTTTAGACGAAGTAGCCCCAATTTCTTCGTCACTAGTGAAAAGAATACCTACGTGCTGTAAAACGTCCGAAGAACCTTCTTCAATTAAGGCTTTTATCGCGTATAAAGAGGACACGTGGCTGCCTTTCATATCAACAACACCAGGTCCGTATGCAACGTCTCCCTCAATTCGAAATGGACGTTCTTTTACAGTTCCAGATTTAAAGACGGTATCCATATGTAATAGTAAAAGGATTGAAGGTGTAGCTTCTGGAAATGAAAAATAGCGATGGTTTCCACGGTTCAAAGATTCATGTTCTTCTTCAATCATCCCGATGCTTTCAAATGCATTCTTAATCATTATGCCGTACTCATCAATGTCTTCTTTGTCATAAGACCCACTATCTTGATTCACAAACGTTTCAAGCGTCTGTAACATGTTCGTAAGCTCAGCTTGTAAATAAGACTTCATCGTTCCCATCCTCCTGTTATCTTCCAGATCGATTTAGAAAACACAAAATGTTTAAACAATAGATAGCGTATCCCTATTTTATCCAATACAACGGAACACTTATGAACAAGAATACACTACTTTTGAATACTTGGTAAATGGATGACTACAATAAACCTGCGCTTGTTGTAGAGCCAATCTCTAAAATTATTACAAGCTGAATTGAGCATCCTTCATAAAAAAACCAGCTTGTCACAACTAAGTTCTTTGCGACAAGCTGGTTCGTCACCTACTTCAAACTTTCTGATCAATCTAGAATGAGCGACTTATGATTCACCGAATCTGACCTAGCGGATAGCTCGTTCTAGTACACAGTATTTAATCTATAGATCGACGGTATGATCTTTGTTTTTCCTTGTTCTCTTTATTAGTTTAATAATCAACGGGTAAGAGAACGATAATAATGTAAGTAATGCCAACACAATTGTAATTGGGGAGGCGAAAAGCATATCCACCGGCTGATCGTAGATGACAAGTGCTCTTCTTAAGTTTTGCTCCATTTCACCGCCAACGATGAGCGCAAGAATTAACGGAACAATCGGATAATCTAATAAACGCATGAACAGCCCGATGACCCCTGCGATAATTAGAATATAGAAATCAATGGTACTGTATCCGAGCGTGTACGCACCGATAAATGAGAGAATAAGAACAATCGGGTAGAGCACTTTTGGTGGCGTCTTCAAGATTTTCACTAGAACGCCCACCATTGCTATGTTGATGATTACAAGTATGATGTTCCCGATAAACATACTATTAATCAACGTCCATACTAAATCAGGACTGTTTTCAAAGAGTAGTGGTCCTGGTGTAATGCCAATCATCACCAATGCTCCAAGCATCACAGCTGTTGTTGCTGAACCTGGTATTGCCATCGTCAACATCGGAATGAGTGATCCGACTGCTGCTGAACTGTTTGCAGATTCAGGTGCAACTAAACCTTCTACAGCGCCTTTTCCAAACTGTTTCTTATTCTTCGAGATTTGTTTCTCCGTACTATACGCAAGAAGCGATGAAATCGTCCCGCCGGAACCTGGCAATACCCCGAGGAAAAAGCCAATCGGTCCACTTCTTAGAATTGGAGCGATCGAACGCCTCCACTGTTCTTTCGTAAACCATTTATGCCCAATCTTGCTGCCATCAACATCTTTAGGCTGCTTGTTGGCGAACATGTTGTACAATACTTCTCCGATGGCATAAATACCGATAATGATGACGACAAAACTAATTCCCTCTGTGAAATGGGGAATGTCAAAGGTGTGTCGATGCACACCGGATTGCAAGTCAATACCGATCGTACTAATTCCAAGGCCTAAGAACATCGTAATGAATCCTTTTATCATGTTCCTATCGAAAGGGCGACCACAGCCGATAAAGCAAAGAAAAAGAGAAATAAATATTCGGCCGGTCCGAAGTTCAATGCGAAATTTGCAAGCGGAATAGCTAAGAAAATAAATCCAAAAATCGCCATCACACCGCCGATTAATGAGGCCATTGCCGCAATGGACATCGCTTGACCGGCTTGACCGTTTTTGGTCATCGGATACCCGTCAAATGTCGCCGCAATCGATGACCCATCTCCTGGCGTGTTAATTAAGATCGAACTTCTTGATCCTCCAAACAATGCCCCGTAGTAGATCGCAGCCATTAGAATCAATGCACTAACAGGCTCCATACCAAAGGTTAAAGGAATTAAAACTGCCACTCCAGTAGCTGGACCTAATCCCGGGAGTATCCCTACAATCGTACCGAGAACTGCTCCAATAACGAGCCAAAGGAGGTTAATCGGTTGAAGGGCTGTCCATAATCCATCTAAAACAAAACTCAAATCCATACCGAAATCCTCCTTTACGGTAGACTAATTTCTAATAAATAGCTGAACACGTACCAGCTGCTCCCTGCAACGACCAATGTCACGATGATGTTTAGTAGCCACTTCTTTTTCCCATTTAAGAAAAACATAATTGCAGCCAAGAAAATGACCGTGGACAAAAAGAAGCCGACTCTTTCAAAAATCAACGTGTACAACAAACAAAGCGCTAAAATAACACCTAGCGTAAACAACGTTTCCTTTTTTTAGTAACGCTTTCAAATCTTCATTTTCTTTACCAAAATGATGTCGTGTCTTGATTAAATCAATCACTGAAAAAAAGAAATAAACCTACGCTCACGACGAGCGGGAAATACATCGGTCCGTATGGATTGCCGAGTTGTGCATGTGGTAATTGCAAAGTAAGTATTGCGAGCACTAAACTAACAACGATAAAAAAATATTGGCAATGATAGCCGAACGGCATTCATGGCGACTCCTCTCTACGGGGATAATCCCGCCTGTTCAATGATTTCTGCAAAAAAAGTCCTGCTGTTCTTCAAAAAAACTGACCAGTCTCACCACTGCTCATGTAAAAATCTTCAAGATCGTAATTGTCTAAAACCGTCTGCCATTCATCAGTCTCTACCATGTTGCTTAGCCACTCGTCCCATGCCTCTACTTCATGTTCGGGCATATCCGCTGGCCCCATGATGCCTCGCCAGTGTGGGAACACCATGTCGATCCCTTGTTCCTCCCATGTAGGAATATCCGGAAAACTTTCCAATCGTTCCGGCGACGTCACCGCTAGAATATCGATCTCGCCCACCTCATACTGCTCAGAAAGGTCAGACATTGAATTACTTGTTACATCGATGTGCCCTCCAAGAAGCGCATTCATAATGTCGCCGCCGCTGCTATAGACGAGAAATTGCAATTCAGTCGGATCCACTCCGGACTCCACAGCTGCTTGTACAAACGCCAGATGATTCCCACTGCCAAGAGACGGGCTAACACCAATTGTGAGTGATTGAGGATCTTCTCTTAGATGATCCATCAACTCAGTACCATCAGAAAAGCCTGCATCACGATGTGTTGCTACAGCTAACCACTCTGTTGAGAGCATTGCTAATGGTGTGAAGTCTTCGTGAGTCAGGTCACTTTGATCCAAGAGGTTACCGGTAACGAGTAAGCTGGAGTTAACCGCGGCAAAATGTCCGTCTTGTTGATTTAAGTACTGCCAACCTACTTCTCCACCTCCGCCCGGTTTATTTACAACTGTAATGTCCTCGTCGACGGAACCATCGGCATTCATAGCCCGCTGAATTGATCTTGCTGTCATATCCCAGCCACCTCCAGGTGTTGCCGGTGCGATGATCTCAATGGCTTGTTCAGGAAAACTTTCAGGTGAAGAGCCTGAAGTATTCGAACAGGCTGTTATAATTAGAAGGACACTGCACATCATCGCAATTTTTTTCCACATCGTATAAAACCTCCCCATCAAGTAAACGCTTTCAGATCTCGATGATAATGAATATATCACCGGCAGTAACCCGCTACAATATTTAGAATTTTTATTTCTTTTTGTCCTTTATGACCATCGCTCTAAAATTAAAAAAAACTTCAGCATGAATTCGCTGAAGTCCAGGTCGTCATGACGTAAGCACGTACTTACGCTCAGGTCTTCCTATAACGCCGTAACTCAATTGCGTTTTTGCTTTTCCGGATGCCACCAAGTGTTCCAAATATCTTCGTGCCGTCGTTCGAGAGACGCCCTCTTTTCTGCACGTCTCTTCAATCGTTAAGCCGTCAGATGCTCGGCTTAGTGCACCTGCCACTTTGTTCAACGTAATTGAGTCAATCCCTGTCGGAAGCACCTCTTCAGAGAAAGCGTGACCCGTATGTGTTAAAAACCGCTTTGCATCGCTCTCTGAAAACGTCGATGATTGTGAAAACCATGAGCGATGCTCTTTATATTGTCGCAATGCGGTTTGAAATCTATTTTTCGTTACCGGTTTAACTAAGAAATCATAAACGCCATAGCGCTTTGCAATAAGCAAATCATCGCGGCGGTCAGACGCAGAAATGACGATTATGTCTATGTCCGGGTATTGATTTCGAATGTGCATCATCAAACTCGTGCCTCTTTCATCCGGAAAGTAGATATCTAGTAGAATTAGATCGACTGTGTTCTGTTCCAAAGATGCACGCAATTCTTTGCCGTTTAATGCCTTTGCGGTCACATCAAACCCTTCCATTTCTTCCACATACGCTTCATGAATGCTTGAAACACGAAAATCATCTTCTGCTATAACCACATTCATCATTACATCTTCCCTTCTGTTCTTTTTGGAATGATTAACGACACACTCGCTCCGCCAAGTTCAGAGTCTGCTATTTCTAGTGAACCATTGTAACGACTTAATTCTTTTTCAACATTAAAAAGACCATAGCCTCTTCCTTCACCCTTAACGGAGTACCCCTGTTTTAAGACCTCTGATTTGTAATAATCCGGAATTCCCTTACCGCTGTCCTCAACATCAATGACAATATCATCACCTACATCCGTCATAAAGATCAATATTTTCTTTCGCTTTTCGTCAACGACTGCATCAATGGCGTTGTCGATCACATTGCCGAGCATCGTTGTCATTGAAGAAATGGGAATATGCGTAGGCTCTAAAGAAGAACTGTCCTCAATGATAATTGTAATATTTTTCTCTGATGCTTTCCCCATTCCCGCTAAAAGGATCGCTTGTATCCCAGAATCTTGAATTTGTTTAAGCTTTGGTAAAAAAACTTTCCGTCACGACGGCTTCTTCCTCGATGAATCGAATCGCTTCCTCATACTGTTCAAGTTGTACTAAACTCATGATTACATACAGCTTGTTTTTAAACTCATGGGTTTGCGCCCGAAGACCGTCCGCGTAGCTTTTCATTTGATCAATGGTCTGCTGTAGCAACCTCATATCTGTTTTAGAGCGAAAACTGCAAATGGCACCCGTTAATTGCATATTCGTGTACATCGGGCGCAAATTCGCAATCAGAGGGTGTCCTTTGAAAAAAACGTTCCTCATCATATAAGTACGCTTCACCGTTGATCACATCCAGAAGCCCCAAATCACGAACGAGTTTGTCTTCGTCATCAGGATGTTGAATCAGCTTGCGTGCTGATGGATTAATCAATGTTACTTCTTGTTTCGTATTTATGGCAATAATGCCTTCTTTTACAGACTCAAGCATGGCTTCCCTTTCCGTAAATTTACTCGCAATCTCCGCCGGCTCAAGCCCAAACGTGTCTTCACGAATGTTACGGGCCAACAAGCTAATGCCTAGCACTAAAATGATAAGACTTACAATCGCTACGAAGCCAAGTCGCATAAATTTATCCGTAATTGAAGTCATCAAAATATCTCTTGGGTATTCGACTTTCACTGCACCGACCAAGCGCTCACCGTTGAATTCCACTTGTTGATAGATGGGCGCAATAATTTGGATATGCAATTGGTCTGAATCACTCTGGTAAGATCCATACATTAACGTTCGAGAGTATCTGGCTTCCGGTGCATCTTCACCACCGCTTGTTGCATTTGTTTTATGTAAATACTTACCATCAACATTTACGACAGAAACGAAGGGATGTTGAACTTGCAGACGAATACGTTCAATTTGCCCTTCAAGCTCGTCCGTTTTTTTCATTAACAATGGCGTCAGCAATTGCAGGCATAAAACTGATCGTATTCGCTGTTTGCCTTGCCAACTGCTCATACTCATCTCTCGTATTTTCAATTTCAAATGAAGCAAAAGCAATAACAAAGGTTGTAAATAGGAATGATGACAGGACCGTTGAGAACACAAGCATCCGCGTTTTAATTTTCCATTTTTTCATCACTTGTCCCTCCTTCCCTTGCAAAATCACTGATTGCATCAATAAAAAACTCGACGAGTGCTCCCCCTCACTCACAGAGATTACTTTAAGCAATGGTTATGAAGAAGAGAAAAGAAGACTTTCCACATCTTCAACTATCAGAATAATAGATCATCCAAAATGCTAGGTATAAGCCGATTCAAAGCCCCTTGATTACGATGTATGGCTCATAAAATCAAAGAGTTGTTCATGCGTTGTAGAGACTTACCCCCCTTTTCTACTCTGTCGAACGAAAAGGTTAGACTGGGTTTTCTGTCATTATTTATACTACTCTAATCATGCATGCACTAGTTTATCATATATATATTGATGATTTGTTTCACTGCAAAACAAAAGCCGTTGCGTGGCGCAACGGCTTTTTAAGTCATGTAATTAAAACCCTTGAAGCGTCAATCCTGTTGTGAAGATCCCCATAATAACAAGAATAACCATAATAATGACGAACGCAATCGCAATGATTGCCATAATTGAATTCCACAATAAATAACGTCCAAAATGAATGAGAATGTTGTTCAACTCAGCAGGGTCCCCACTGTCTTCCAATTGTTTTGCAGCACTACCACTCTGAAACAGAAATACACCGAGAACGACCGTTATAATTCCTGGGATTGCTCCTATAACAAAAGCAAACACGCCTGAAATCGCAGAAAATGCTCCACTAACAATCAGGATTACTCCGAGCACTCGCCCCCATAGCGCAATTCTTGGCAAATGCGCGTCTACATCAACGTTCATCCAATTCCTCCTTTTGTACAATTCCTAGTAACATTTCCCTAATTATATGTATAAAGAAACTACTTTATTAAGAAATTTCATACAAAAAGCCTCCTTTTAAGTTCTCACGTATTACGTGTGAACTTAAAACGAAGCTAACTGTACACATCGTTATTTATGAAACTTCTTTTCAATCTCATTGAAATTCTCTTCAGTTTTTTCTGTAAAACGACGATCGATTTCATCGAAGCGTTTATTCGCATCATTTAATCGTTCGTCCATCCCTTGAAACCGTTCATTAAAGTCTGCTTGAAACCGTAACAATGATTTTTGTAGTTGCCTGAAGAAGGGGTCTTGATGAGGATACATCGTTATTCCTCCTTTTTCAGTACTATATGCTTTAATGAACCGTTCGTTAAGCATCTTGTCGATGAAATTGCTTGAAGTAATTGAATGTATGAGGGTTCTGTAATGATCCTTCATTTACTGCTTGTTCATACTCGACACCCATCAATAACTTCTTAACAGGCACTTCGACTTTTTTTCCATTTAATGTACGTGGAACTTCTTCAATCACATAAATCTCATTAGGGACATGTCGTGGACTAACGTTTTGACGGATGCTCGTTATGATTTCTGTTTTTAATTCTTCACTCAAAACAAAGCCATCTTCTAACACGACGAATAAAGGCATGTATGGTTCTCGAGTCGGGTGGCTTATATCAACGATCAAACTATCTTTGATCGCTTCAAGACTTTCGACTGCTCGATAAATCTCACTCGAGCCCATTCGCACGCCGCCACGATTAATTGTTGAATCACTTCTTCCATAGATTTGACAGCGACCATCGTCTTTAAATTTAATTAAATCACCGTGTCGCCAAACCCCTATATACTCATTGAAATAACTTTCATAGTATCGCTCGTTGTTCGGATCATTCCAAAAATAGAGAGGCATAGAAGGCGTTGGCTTTTTTATGACTAGCTCGCCAACCTTATCCACGAGCGAATTCCCTTCTTCATCCCACGCATCGGCATCCACACCAAGTACGCGTCCTTGAATCTCTCCAGCATAGACTGGTTGAGTCGGAATCCCACCTACAATTGCTGAACAGATATCAGTCCCACCACTTACGGAGTTTAGCCATACCTTATCATGAACTGCTTCATACACCCATTGTGATCCTTCTGGAGGTAACGTTGCACCCGTAGATGAGAATGCTTTAAGCGTTGAAAGATCTGCGATTTCTTTAGGCTGCATTCCATTTGCTCGGCAAGCCATAATGAATGGTGCACTCGTGCCGTAGGAAGTAATCCCTGCTTCTTCAATAAGCTTAAAGGTCACATTCGCATCTGGGTATGCTGGACTACCGTCATAGAGTACGACCGTTCCGTTCATCATTAACCCACTTACGACCATGTTCCACATCATCCAACCGGTCGACGTATACCAGAACATGACGTCTTCCGATTTTAAGTCTTTGTGTAACACCATTGATTTCATATGTTCCAAGATAATGCCGCCATGACCTTGGACAATGGCTTTCGGTGGGCCTGTTGTGCCCGACGAATATAAAATCCATAACGGATCGTCAAACCCTACGGACTCATATGGAATTGGAGACCCGTCTCGATAATCAGACAAGAAAGTAGACCATAAATTAAATTCAGCTGGAAGCGCATCTTGAAACACAGGAACGACGATGACATGTTCTAATGACGGAATTGACGTTTTAATTTCTTTTACGACGTCCAATCGGTCATACTTCTTTCCATTATATTGGTAACCATCAACAGCAAAAATCACTTTCGGCTCAATCTGTATGAAACGATCAACGACCGTTCGTGCTCCAAAGTCTGGTGAACAACTCGACCAAATTGCTCCAATACTTGCTGTTGCAAGCATTGCAACCATCGCTTCAGGAATATTAGGCATATAACTTACGACTCGGTCACCACGCTCAACCCCGAGTGCCTTCAAACCATTTGCAACGGCTGATACGCGTGCGTACAACTCTCCCCAAACGATTTCTTCTTTGTGCCTTTTTTCTCCGTACGCTTTAACGGCAACATGATCAGGATTCATGTTCCGAAAAATGTATTCGGTATAGTTTACGGTTGCTCCTTGAAACCACGTCGTATGCATAAATCCTTTTGACGAATCCATAACGTGTTGATACGTCGCTTCAGGATTCACTTCAAAGTAATGCCATAAGCTTTCCCAAAACGCTTCATGATCAGTAACTGACCAGTTATGAAGTTCATGGTAATTTGCAAAAGAAAGACCATATTGCTTCGTTAGCCAATTCATGTAATCGCTTAAATTTGTTTGTTCAATCGCTTCTTTATTCGGGGTATGTAACAACGTCCCTTCTTGCACACTCATCCATTTCTCCTCCTCTTCGTCTACTCCTCCTTTATGTAATTAGTGATTTCTGCCAATTTCTCCTGCTATCTAGCAATCCTTTCTAATTATCATTACAATAAGAGGATAAGTTTTACGTTTTTTTTCCAATCGGAACATATAAAGGAGTAGTTGATCATTCGGAAATTTATCTCATTTGTACTATCTGGCGTTTTACTCGTTTCATTGTTTAAACCTTCGCCCGTCCATGCACAATCTGAAGCTCACGTAGACGCTCATGTTACAGGAACAGGTGGCGCCGTTGCTTCTGAAGATTTTCATGCATCGAAAGCCGGCATGACCATACTAGATCAAGGTGGAAATGCAATCGATGCTGCTATTGCCGTTGCAGCTGCTCAAGGCGTGACACGGCCCTACTCTGGCGGTATCGGTGGCGGTGGCATGATGCTCATCTACCTCGCTGAAGAAGACCGACACATTACGATCGATGCACGATCGGTCACACCGGCTTCATTTAACGATGAATCCTACATTGATCCTACGACCGGTTCAATCTACCCTGCAGCAATGAGAACTTCAAGCGGCACGAGTGTATCAGTCCCAGGTACGATCAAAAATTGGGAAGTTGCCCTCGAACACTATGGAACGATGAGTTTTGAAGACGTGTTACAACCAGCCATTCAAGTTGCAGAAAACGGCTTTATTGCTGATCACAACTTTGTACGAGAAACCAATCAACATCAAGATCGTTTTAACTTGTTTTCGTCGACGGTTGCGATCTATGATCAACCTCGAGTCGGTGAACGCATTAAAAACCCTGATCTTGCTCATACATATCGCTTGATTGCAAATGAGGGTGCCGATGTTTTTATGAAGGAGAAGTTGCTGAAGCAATGGTTCAAACCATTAATGAACCACCGCTCGTTGCAAATCCTGATTTTCGCGCAGTAAGTAGCAATTGGAACGCTGAACAAGGCATTCTTAAAGGCGATGTATCAGTAAACGATTTCAAAGGCTATGAGGTCATCACAAGAGAAGCGACACATTCTACCTATCGTGGCTATGACATCTATGGAATGCCACCGTCTTCAAGTGGCGGGATTACTGTTGGCTTACTTTTTAACATACTTGAAGGATACGACGTTCCGAACATGGGGCCTGTTGATGCATTGCATCATTACTTAGAAGCTTCTCGTGCCGCTTTTGCGGATCGACGAGCTTTCATTGGAGATCCTGCGTTTACAGATATTCCCGAAAACGAGCTTCTATCAATGTCGTATGCCGATCATCGTCGTTCCCTTATTGATTCAAGCGCTGCACGAATCGGCCAAATTGCTCCTGGAAACCCACAGACTGAAGCAATGCCACAGTTTCCTTATGATTTCCAAGGTGTTAAAAACGGTCAAACGTGGCCGAGTGAGCATTTTCACCGAATTGATACTGGACCATCAAGCCACCCATTTGATGCCACGTTCACAGTGAACAATGAACAAGGTCAAATGACACTTTCACCTCGTCAAGACGGCAGAGGCAGTTCTTACGGTCGAGCAGCAGTGACGATGGAAGCCCTCCAAGATCATGAATTAACGATGCGTGTTTATGGAGAACCATCTTCTGGTGACCGTAGGCTTCGAATTTGGCTAAATGCGGACGTATGGCAATCTGGTAGTACGTTGCCACTAAATGGGTACGGCTTAGAGCTTAACTTCGGCACGAACCAACTTGCTCTACAATCTGTTGTCGATGGTCAGCTTCGAACGGTTGAACGAATCCCATTCACTTTTCAAGATGAATGGCATGACGTGACATTTAGAATTGAAAATGAACAGTTAAAAGTCGCCGTTTCTGCTGATAACGAAGGTCGTTCCGATCAGTGGCTAGCCGTTCATTCATTAGATTCTTCAAACCAGACGTCGTTAGACAGAGGCAACGTTTTGTTGAGCATGATCAACTTCGATCATCATCATGCCCAAACATTGTATGTTGATCATATTGATGTAACACCGATTAACGAAGCACGTCAGATGAGCATTCAAGAAGACGTGCAACAAAAGGCCATCTCACCTGCAGAAAAAGCAATCATTGAAGAACCAGAGGAATTTGAGCACTTAGAAGATGATGCTGATGAATCAACCATTCACTTATCGGTCAGTGATGATGAAGGAAATATCGTCAGTTACACATCTACAATTGTCTCAATCGGTGGCAACGGCATGGTCGTTCCTGGCTATGGCTTCCTATTAAATAACGCGGTTTATAGCCGGATTCCAACTGAATCTCCTGATCATCCGAATTACCCGAGACCTGGTATGCGCTCATTAAGTAGCATGTCACCTACCATCGTAATGGAAGACGACCGTCCGGTACTTACGATTGGTGCACCGGGAAGTGACACGATCATTACGACTGTCTCACAAATTATGATGCACATGCTCGATTTTAATCGTTCATTTCCAGAAGCCATTACTGAGCCACGCTTCTCGCAACGGAACAATTTTGATTCTACAACAGAATACGAAGGACGCTATGTGAATAACGAATCCCATGCTCAGATCGCAGAACTCGAGACACGCGGTCATCGTTTCTTAGCGAATCAAGCCGTTCAAGGAATTGGCGCGGTTACTGGCATTGAATTTCATGAAAACGGTCAAGTGACACCCACGACAGAACCGAACGCCGCGGCGGAGGAAGTGCAATGGTTCAACACGCTGCGTTGTCATTTAGCGACGTTCATGAGAACACGTTCGGGTACGATTCAATTATGAGAATGGCTGGACTACATGTGATTACTGGTTATACAGATGGTACGTTTCGACCTAGTCAACCCATCAACCGTGGTCAAAGCGCTCGGATTTTAACGAATGCACTTGAATTACCGGTACCTGAGAACGTAGACAGCACACCGTTTGTAGACACGCCACCGGGTCACACGTATGCCGATGTTGCTGCTGCCGTTTATGAAGCAGGCATTATGATTGGCTCGAATAACAACCAATATTTCAAAGGCGGCGATTATTTGACTCGCCAGCAAATGGCCTCCATTCTCGTCCGAGGATTAGAGCTTGAGAATACTGGTGAAGCCGTCACGATCGTTGATCTCGACCAGACGTATGATGCGCATAGAGAAAACGTGGAGATTCTTACTCAGCACGGCATTACGATTACTGAAGACAATCGTTTTCGTCCGAATGAGAATGTCTCACGTGCACAGCTAGTCGTCTTTTTAGATCGCGCACTCGACTAACTCAATCTAAAAAACGCCTCGTACGAGTGAAGTACGGGGCGTTTTACGTAAAAATCCGGTTCAATTCTTCAATTGATGAAACGATATAATTCGGCTGACATTCCTGGCTAATCGTTTGAGTTCCTGTTTCTTTTTCATACTTCTCTTTAATCAATGGTTGCGCAAGCTGGATCCGTTCACTCATGATTGCTCGTTTTATCCATTCCGGGAACGTATGGCGGATCCAAATGGATGGGATTTCTTCTTGGTTAGCCATCACTACATCATGATCAATGCGATCCCCTACATGACCGACAACCGTGCCAAGAGCATACACCGCCTGCAAAATCTGTGGATCTGGCTTTGCGCACCCTGCTTCTTCTGGCGTCACAATCTGATCAAACAGTGGCGCAAGACCTAGTCGTTCCATAACTGGAAATTGATATTTATAAAAACCATTCGTTAACGCCACGAGACGGTAACCTTTCTTCCTAAGCGTCATTAAGGCCGAAATGCTTCCTGCCTCAAGAAGGTACGAGTCAGGCGGAGCAGCGTGCTTTTTTTACAAGTTGCTCCACAGAGAGCGTGTGCACACAATTCGATTTAATCAAAAACTCCGTTACGATCAGGTCCCAATCATAGGCTTTGGATGTTTCACCTTGTTTCATATAGTCGTTGTGCATCGCAACAATTTCGGAAATAATCGGTCGCTGATCGTTTAAAACGTCCTGCAAATCTTTCTCAATCGCTGGAAACACAAACTTCACGAATGGATTTTGCATAAGCGTACCGTCTAAATCAAACGTAATGATGTTCGTCATCGTCTCACACCTTTTGTTGGAACTTACAATTACTATACTAGTGTACGTCTATTTCATGTAGTCTGTTAATTTTTATACGTTGTGCTTGATTCGTATTACAGTATATGAAGGTTTTATTTTATGATAAAATGTAAGAAAATTACAACAAAAAGGTGGTCACTATGCATTATAAACCAGCAACCGATTATGAAGAAGCAGGATTTACAGGCATACGAACCTTTATGCATTTGCCCCATGTGAAAACCCGCGAACACATTGATTATGCGATTATGGGACATGCCTTTGATACTGGTGTAACAAGCGCACCTGGTGCAAGATTCGGTCCAGAAGCGATTCGAAGTCGTTCGATGAGAATTAGCTCTTATGACGCTGCATTTGACATTGAACTCTTTGAAGACTTGTCCGGCGTAGATTATGGCGACTTATCGATCACTCCAGGATTTATTGAAGAAAACTACGAGCGTGTTGAAGAACAACTCGTTCCATTTTTCTCTAACAACATCGTACCGATCATTTTTGGTGGTGACCACTCTGTGTCACTGCCTCACCTTCGCGCAGCGGCAAAGGCATACGGACCTGTAAGCTTATTACATTTTGACGCTCACAGTGATACGTGGGATAGCTCCTTTCAAGGAAAGAAATATACACATGCAACGATGTTCCGTCGTGCCGTTGAAGAAGGAATTGTGAATACCGAAACGTCCATTCAAATTGGAATGCGCCAATATTCAAAGCAACATTTAATTGAAAATCGTGAACTTGGATATGAAGTGATCACAGCTTTAGACTTCCGTGAAATGGGCATTAAAGAAGTTATTAAACGTGCCAATCAACGAATTAGTAACACGCCAACTTTTTTTAACATTTGATATTGATTTTCTCGATCCTACATACGCACCAGGCACAGGGACACCTGAAGTTGGTGGGTTTACGAACACTGAAGCGTTTGAACTGCTTCGTGGTGTTGCGGGTGGGAACTTCATTGGTTTTGACCTCGTTGAAGTCCTACCTGATCGCGATCCAGCAGGAACCACTGCACTTAATGCGGCACACATTGCTGCTAAATTCCTTGCGTTGCTTGCCTATAATAAAAAGCATAAATCTTAATCAAAGTTGAACTTAACTTAGACTGGTGGAAAACCAGTCTTTTTTTTGTGATGAGAATGCAAAATCAAAATCCCAGTAATTATATAGGATTAATCTATTTACAAGCCTATCTCCGTCCTATACAATTAAACTCATTGAATTGTAGAGACTGAGGTGAAGGGCTTGTCGTTATCTACTCGAATTTTTATTGCACTGTTTGCTGGAATTGTGTTTGGTGGGTTGTTGAATTTGCTCGCACCAGGCTGGATTGCACCGCTTGATGAGTATGTACTCTCGCCAGTTGGGGAGATCTTTTTACGAGCGATTCAACTCATTGTTGTGCCGCTCGTGTTTGTCGCGCTCGTCATCGGTGTTACGCAGTTAAAAGGATCGGGACACATTGCAAGATACACAACAAAGCTGATGAGTTTTTATGTCGTTACGTCTGCATTTGCCATTGTGATCGGAATTCTCGTCGCGATTACGATCCGTCCTGGTGATAGTGCAGAACCTATCAGTTCAGGTGATGCTGATGCGAATGAAGGGCAACCGCTTATGGACTGGCTCGTGAGCATTGTTCCGAGTAATCCATTCGAGTCTCTCGCGTCCGGAAATCTATTACAAGTAATCATTATCGCAGCGCTCGTCGGTACAGCGATTAATTTATTGCAAGATGAACAAACGAAACCGTTTATGAATTTCATCGAGAGTACGTATGAAATTGTCCAGAAGATTCTTGGGCTCGTCTTAATCATCGCTCCAATTGGTGTATTCAGCTTAATTGCTTCGATGGTTGCGACGCAAGGGTTTGGAATCCTTGCTAACTTAGCGGTGTACATTCTCGGGTTAATCGCAGCAATCTTTATCATGATTGCATTGTATGCTCTCCTTTTATCTGTAACACGTGCAAATCCGAAAGCATTTTTTAAAGGCTTTATGCCTGCCTTTACATTAGCATTTGGTACCGCAAGCTCGAATGCAGCATTACCGGTTGCAATGGACGGTGCTAAAAAAGCAGGCTTGGATGAGCAGATTTCTAGATTTGCGATTCCATTTGGAACGGCACTTAAGCGTGATGGAGCAGGGATTCTTCAAGGATTCAACGCCATTTTTGTTGCCCAATTGTTCGGTGTCGACTTAACCTTCACGCTCGTTCTAACGATTTTCGTGAGTGCTTTGCTCGTATCGTTTAGTACTGCTGGTGTTCCAGGGGCAGGAATTATTATGATGACCACCGTCTTAACTGCAGCTGGTCTTCCGTTAGAAGGAATTGCGATCGTTGCAGGGATTGACCGTATTACTGAAGGGTTTAGAACGATGCTTAACGTGCTAGGAAATGCAGCAAACGCGACACTTCTGCAACGCTCTGAAGATCATAGACTCGCAAAAAAAGGATGATACGTTCATCCTTTTTTAGTTTGACTGAAATTTCTGCCGCATCGTTCGACATTTCGTTGTACGATAAGAAGGTAGACACCACGAGCTAGATTAGTTGGAGGCGGAACAGATGCTTGCGATACTTCTCTTCACGTTAATTGGTATTTTCATTGGAATCATGTCTAGTCTCTTTGGCTTTGGCGGAGGCTTTATCGTTGTTCCGATTCTTTATGCGTTCTTACCAGAATCCATTCCCCATGCGTACCTCATGCACACAGCGATCGGTACGTCACTCGCCGTGATGATTGTGAATTCGTTTAACTCCACGCTAAATCACGCCAAACAAGGCAATGTGCATTGGCCGGTATTTCATTATTTGGCAATCTTTATTGCAATCGGTTCACTATTCGGAGCAGTCGCTGCTAGTTTCATTGAAAGTGAGTGGCTTCGCTATGCCTTTATCGGTTTCTTGCTTTATGTAATCGTCTCGAACATCATCAAAAAAACGTTCACCACAGCGATTACCGACAGTCACTTCCGCTTCCCAAAACGCCAATATGCGGGGGCAAATGGCGTCTGTATCGGTTGGATCTCTTCAATGCTCGGCATTGGAGGTAGTGTGATGACCATTCCCTATTTACGAAAACGAGGTCTTAACATGCTCCATGCGGTTGCGTTAGCAACACCACTTGGCTTGCCGATTGCCATTGTTGGAACGACTACTTATATGATTCTCGGTGCAAACGTATCAGGTATGCCAGCATCCACACTTGGATTCATTTACATACCCGCATTGATTGGTTTTACAATTGGTGGGTTTGCAGGCGTCCCGATTGGTAGGCGTATTGCTCAAGTGTTACCGGACAAGATCTTTTCAAAAGCCTATTTGGTTCTCTTAGCAATTGTAGTCGTCTTTATGATTGTTGGTTAATTCATACTCGAGGACTAGAACCAACCGATATGACCTTTCAACTTGCCAAGGTCTTTTGTTGAGAACAGTGTTTAGTCTTGCATCAACTTCAACCTACCCATCGTATAAAACATATAAAAAACACCCGAAACTGGAACGTTTCGGGTGCGCCTGCCTTATACGGATGTTTCCTCTTCAATCAATACTCGACGTAGGATTTTCCCTACTTTTGATTTTGGCAATTCTTCTCTAAATTCGATTTGAGAAGGAATTTTGAATTTCGCTAGTCGCTCTTTACTGTACGCAATAAAGTCTTCTTCGGTATCTTTGGAAGCGTCTTTCTTCACGATAAATGCTTTAACCGTTTCGCCTCGGTACGCATCTGGAATACCACAGACGACAACTTCCGTAACGTTTGGATGCTCATAGAGCACTTCTTCAATCTCTCTTGGGTAAATGTTGTAGCCGCTCGCAATGATGACATCTTTCTTACGACTAACGATAAAGCAATACCCATCTTCATCCATGTACGCAACATCACCAGTGTACAGCCAACCATCACGGAGAGCTTCTTCGGTTTCATCATCTCGTTTATAATACCCTTCCATTACTTGAGCACCTTTAACGATCAGTTCACCCGGTTCATTCGGCTTGCACTCCGTTAACCCTTCTTCTAAATCTACAATTTTACAATCGGTACCATAGATCGGAATGCCGATACTACCAGGCTTCGATTCACCTGTGATCGGGTTACAGTGGGTAACTGGAGATGCTTCAGTTAACCCATAAGCATCCAGTAGATTCGCTCCTGTTAACTCGCAAAAGCGATCGCGAACTGCCGTTGGAAGTGGCGCTGACCCACTAAGACACGTATGAATAGCAGAAAGGTCATATTGTTCGATATTTTTAGCAAAATTAACCGCTACATAGATTGTTGGCGTTCCAGGTAGCATCGTAATCTTTTCATTGTGTAACAATTCCAAAATACTATTCGGTTCAAACCGCTCAACGAGGTACAACGTCGACTGTAAGTAGATGCAATAGTTCATTGACACAGTCATGCCGTAAACGTGGAACAACGGCAATACATTTAATAGCTTTTCCTTTTGCTTCTCTGTTTGCAAACCAACGAACTCATCAGTCTGAATGACGTTTGCTGCTAAGTTATAGTGTGTAAGCTTTGCACCTTTTGATACACCTGTCGTTCCACCCGTGTATTGCAACACCGCTAAGTCTTCTTTCGGCTTAATGGCTACTGGCTCAAAGTCTTCACTACCTAAATTAATTAGTTTCTTTAACGTATCGTACTTCGGATGGTCATCTGCTCTTGCAACGATAATCTTCGAAACAATGTCTGAGATGCCTTCTAATCCGTCAAGTAGCGACTTCTCAATGATTAATAGTTCAGAACCTGAATCGGTAAGTTGATAGCCGAGCTCACGCTCTTTATACATTGGATTGTTTTGAACGACAACACCACCCGCATAAAGAATCGCAAAGTAAGAGAACACGTAGTCCGGTGAGTTGTTCATCATTAACGCAACCCGAGTGCCCTTTTTGACACCTTGGTCTTGTAGTGAACTCGCTACTCGACGAACAATTTGTCCAAACTCTTTGTATGTGTATGATTCATTTTCAAATACGATTGCACGATGATCTGGTGAGGCTTTAATTGTATCTTCAAGAAAATCAACGACCGTTGTTTCTTGAATCTCAACGTCTACGTTACGCTCTACTCCTTCTGGGTACGACGAAAACCATCTTCTTTCCATTCCAATCACCCTTCCAAATGGATTATAGTGCTTCTACAATGATCGTGACACCTTGTCCGCCACCGACACAAAGGCTCGCTAAACCGTGTTGCTTTTGTTGTTTTTGTAGTTCATGTAATAGTGTGACAACAATTCTAGCTCCTGAACATCCGACAGGGTGCCCTAGTGCAATCGCGCCCCCATTTACGTTGATCTTACTCTCATCAACGTTCAACTCTCGATTAACAGCGATCACTTGTGAAGCAAACGCCTCATTAAATTCAAACAGATCAATATCGTCTAATGACATGCCTGCTCGCTCTAGCGCCTTCTTAGTCGCAGGAACAGGACCAATGCCCATAATTGAAGGATCAACTGCAGCACTTGCATAGCTTTTAATTTTGGCTACAGGTTTTAAGTTGTATTGATCAACCGCAGCTTTAGATGCAAGGAACGTAAACGCTGCCCCGTCATTTAAGCCTGAGGCATTCCCTGCTGTTACGGTACCATCTTTTTCAAAGACTGACGATAGTTTCCCAAGCTTCTCAACACTTGTTTGACGAGGACCTTCATCAGTATCAAATGTGATCGTTTCACGGCGTGACTTGACCGATAATGGTACGATTTCCTCTTTGAAGCGTTCATTTTCAATTGCTTTTAAGGCTTTGACCTGACTTTGATATGCAAACTCATCTTGTTC
Organism: Geomicrobium sp. JCM 19055; assembly: GCF_000698185.1. Lineage (NCBI taxonomy): Bacteria > Bacillati > Bacillota > Bacilli > Caryophanales > Geomicrobium > Geomicrobium sp. JCM 19055. The sequence continues at coordinate 163,476 of NZ_BAXL01000003.1, read as the reverse complement.
TTCACGTGAAATGTTGTATTGACGTACTAAATTCTCTGCCGTCACACCCATATGATAGTTCTGAATGGCACAGTGCAACCCGTCATGAGTAAGACTATCAACGAGCTTTGTATCCCCCACCTTCTGTCCTTCACGACTTCCCATCAAAAGGCGAGGAACATTTGTCATGCTTTCAGCACCACCAGCAAGAATTAGGTTGCTCTCACCTGCTCCGATTTGCATCGCTCCGAGTGTGATTGCTCGTAAACCTGACGCACATTGTTTGTCGATCGTCATTGCAGGTGTCTCTTCAGAAAGACCCGCATGGATTCCGATTTGCCGTGCTGGATTGCCTTTCACCCCTGCTTTAAATACATTCCCAACGATCACTTCGTCGATGACGTCTTTTGGAAGCTTCGTTTTCTCCATCATTTCAGAGACGAGTGGAACGGCAAGATCAACGGTTGAGAGTCCTTTTAAGCTACCGATGAATGTCCCAATTGCTGTTCGTTTTGCCTCAACCAAATAAACCTCATTCATAATACCGCTCCTCTTACAAATTGATTTACTAGAATAACAAAGTGATAAAACGCTTACATTTCAATGTTTAATGAATCTTCATTCATTTATACTATCACAAATTTTCCAATTTGTTAGCTACTTTCCATGAAAAAAAAGGAAGAACGCTACATCCATCCTAGCCATTATTCAGAATTAGTAAAATAAATACTTGATTTGGATACTATTCAAAAGTAAACTATTAACATCCATTGACGATGATTAATTACCTAGATTAATTTCAGACTTTTATAACACTATGAAACAGCAATTCTGATATTAATTACAAATCTCTTTCGGTCGAATGGTTTAAGAATACTTATTATTCATAGAAATTAAATCAACGTCTCAAATTTATCGGGTACATTCAAGTCAATGGAACGAGGGGAACTAAAGATTAAAGCACTTAAGGGGGACAGAGGATGGTTGAGATCACACAATTATTAAAAGATTGGCGGCTACATGTTATCGTGCTTGGAATTGTTCTCATTACTGAAGCAATCGGTATTATTGAACTTACGATTGGACCGGGAATGATCGTACTTCTACCGATGCTCTTTGCCATTGTATTTGGACTTATTCTTTATTTCACACCCATTATTAAAGAGAAACAATCAAAAAATGCCGAACCAATTATTACGATTGCTGTTACGTTATTAATTGCAAAAATCGGTGTTACGATCGGTCCCGATCTAGGGAATGTCATTGCAGCAGGACCCGCGCTATTACTTCAAGAAATCGGAAACTTCGGAACGATTTTTCTCGCACTCCCAGTTGCCGTCTTACTGCTTGGTATGAAGCGTGAAAGTATTGGTATGACCCATAGTATTGGGCGGGAATCCAATCTTGGAATTATTTATGATAAATTTGGATTTGAATCTGCGAGGGTCGTGGAGTCACAGCCATTTATGTATTCGGTACAGTGTTTGGAGCAATGTTCTATGGACTTATTTCTGGTTTCCTTGCCACATTCACGCCCCTTCACCCACTCTCGTTAGCAATGGCCGCAGGTCGGTAGTGGGAGTATGATGGCTGCTGCCTCTGGTTCTTTAATTGCGGCTTATCCTGAATTAGAAACGCAAATTATTGCATTTGCTGGTGCAAGTAATCTATTAACGTATGCGACTGGATTGTTTGTTAGTATATTCATCGCATTACCGATTACAGAAAAGCTTTATAAACTGTTCTGGAAGTGGCGAGGTGAGGAAAACCAATGAAAAATATTCAAGAATATTTCCTATTGATGCTCATCGTAGGTACGGTAGCACTAATCGGTAACTGGATTGGATACGATATCTTCTCCATTCAAGCCGTTCTTGGAATGCTCGTCTTGATCCTGATCGCGTCGCTTGGTCAGTTATTGAGTCAATTGATCCCAGTGAAAATTCCGAGTGTCGTCTATGTGATCGTTATCGGGATTATCCTCTCCTTACCTAATCTTCCGTGGGGACCTTATGTTGTTGAGTGGACGAGCAACATCCAGTTACTTGCGATTGCCACCCCGATCCTAGCTTATGCAGGGATTGCCATCGGTCGTTCATGGACTGATTTTGTGAAAATGGGCTGGAAAGCCATGGTCGTTTGTCTTCTTGTTCTATTTGGAACATTAATTGGTTCTGCAATCATTGCTGAAGTCGTTCTTCGTTTTCAAGGGATTATCTAATATAAAAACCCATCACTTACGTTGCACCAAAACTCTATTTCATTGGTGCGACTCATTATGTGATGGGCTTTCTTATGCAAATCCGTTTAGTAGTCCTCGTCTTGTATGCAATACTCGTGGCTCGCTACGTAATATATGTTGACAATGCATCAATAAATCAGAATTATCTTTCAATAAAACGGCTTTGTTTGTTCCGCAATGGCGCTCAACAATCGCATAGGCTTCTTTCATTCGATAACGGTCTTGCCCTACCCCGTGCGTGTCACTCGCAATAAAATGAGCGAGGTCATGTTTAATTAAATCGATTGCAAAACGCTTCACTCTTCTTCCAGAATATCCAAGCAGACTTGGGGCAGTAATTTGTGTCACAATGCCTTGTTGAACAAGCGTATAGAGCCAAGATGGATCTTTGCGTATGAGCGGATGACGTTCAGGGTGCGCAAGTACTGGCACAACTCCGTGACGTTGCAATTCACTTAATTCTTTCATCGCAAAGGAGGGAATGGTGTTTTGTGGCAAACTAACGAGTAAGTACTGTCCAGCATCCGCTAATGTACAAAGTGCCCCCGTATTTAATCCATTCATCATGTCTTCATGAATCAAGACTTCCTGACCAGGAAAAATAAGAATTGGAATCCGCTCTTTCTTTGCTCGTAACCGCAATCGAAGGGTTGCATCGAGAATTTTCTCTCGAGGGTTATGATAATTCTTGTACCCATGATGGGGAGTGACAATCACGTGCGTAACCCCATTTTGAGCCGCACGTGCAAGCGAAGTTATGCTACGTTGAATATATCGTGTTCCATCATCAATATGTGGAAGGATATGGCTATGTATATCGATCAAAAGACTCACTCCCGTTCGCTCTTTTGATCATATTGTAACATATAACTAGTTCTATTAAACTATTTATTTGGTTTATTGTTGCATTATTTTAGGATATATTTTGACAAATTCCCGATAACGTACGTTATATAAATGAGCAAATGTTTGATTTGGTTCATACCGTTTTTGTCCGAGACGGGCAATAACCGCTTTACTCCATTCATCGTACGAATTGGTCCAGTTCAAATAACGCCCACCGAGTGACGCAGCACCAACGACCGGTAACCACTCTGCATTATCTGGAACGCAAATCGTTATGCCTGTACTATCAGCAAGCATTTGACACCAAGCATGACTTTTCGTACCTCCGCCAATCACTATAATCTCTGTTGGTTTCTCTTCACCTGAATTGGTCATGAGCTGTCGTATACTCAACGATAACCCTTCTAATACGCTAAAACAAAGCGCAGCTTTTGACGTGGTTGCCTTCAGATTAGACCAAGAGCCTGTTGCATTTGCATCGTGAACTGGAAATCGCTCGCCATGGACATAGGGTAAAAAATAGGGATGATCAAGTGATGGCTCAAGCGAATGCACGCTGCTCTCAAAAACTCCATAATCACCATCGCACAAAAGCTCAACTGCAAAACGATGGACGTTACCTGCATTCAGCATCGGTGCAATCGAGAGAAAATGAACATCATCAAGATGTGGAAGCTTGAATGCGCCCTCATACAACTCATTTTTGCGATCTGTTGAAAATGCCGTCCACCCAGTAGAGCCGATATAAAGATAACTCGTTCCCCGAATTAACACCCCTGCCCCGAGTGACGATGCGGCTGCGTCACCAGTCCCACACAATACCGCTGTTTTCTCATTAAACCCTGCACGATTATGCTTTTGAACAACACCAACAACTTTCCCTGCTGAATGTAATTCTGGTAACATCATCGGATCTAGACCTACATCTACTAGCCAACTCTTCTCCCATTGCTGCTGTTCAAAGTTCATCATCCTGTCGTGGCACCTGTAACAACATCCGCCACAAACTGGCCTGTTAATTGCAAAATGATATAGTCTTTCGCATTCACTAAACAAGCATGCATCTGTTCATATATGCTCGATTGATTTCTTTGTAACCATAACAATTTCGGAAAAACCATCGATCCATCACAATAATTCTCGGTCACTTCCACTACGTTGGGAATGGCTTTGTGAATGATTTCTGCTTCTTCTTGTGCACGTGAGTCAGAGTAAAGAATAGCGTTACGGATTGCTTTTCCTTCTTTATTTACAGGTATGCAATCTTGCATCTGGCCAGTCAATGATATGGTATGTACGGTCGAAGGGCTAATTCCTTCTTTCCACCATTCATGGCTTAATTCTTGAACGATGGTCCACCAACTTTCTGGATCTTGTTCACGGTACTCTTCATATTGAATGGTAGGAATGGCCTGTTCTTTTCTGTGATGCATGTGACCGTGCTCGTCGACGAGTACAGCTTTTATCGTTGAAGTTCCAATGTCAAAAGCAGCTACATAAGTCATCAGTAAATGCCCCTTTATATTTGTTAGAAATTTTTGATCTTTTATATTTCGAATCTTCATTTTACGATACAATGACTTATAAAAGGAGTGAAGTGAATTGAACTTCAAACAACATATTGCAGAGAACAAAGATCACTACTTGAATGATTTATTTACATTGCTTCGTCAAAAAAAGTATTAGCGCACAAAATGATGGTGTCCGTGATTGTGCGGCACTTATCGTTGGCAAACTAAAAGAAGCAGGCATTACTCACGTTGAGATCATAGAAACCGAGGACCACCCTGTCGTTTATGCTGAACAACACGTCTCCGATAACGCACCAACGATGCTCATTTATGGTCACTACGATGTACAACCTCCAGATCCATTAGACGAATGGAAAAGCCCGCCGTTTGAACCGACCATTCGCGATGGCAAAATTTACGCACGTGGCGTTGGCGATAACAAAGGTCAAATGCTCGCACAAATTCTCGCTGCACAGACGTACATCGCTACAGCTGGGGAACTCCCTTTGAACGTTAAATTCGTTTTTGAAGGTGAAGAGGAAATCGGCAGTAAGAATTTACCAACCTTCGTTGAAACCCATAAAGAAAAGCTCGCTGCTGATTTTGTGTACACATCTGATGGTCCTATGCTATCAAGTGGCAACCCGTATGTATTACTCGGTACGAGGGGCATGCTCTACGTTGAATTAAAAGCAAAGGGATCCGATTTTGATAATCATTCTGGCAACAAAGGCAACATTGCTCAAAACCCCGCTTGGAAAATCATCGAGTTGCTTCAATCGATGCGAGACGACGAAGGCAACATTTTAATAGAAGGGTTTTATGATGACGTAGAAGCACCAACTGATCTTGAGCGTCAACTATTAGAACAACTCCCATTCAATATTGAAGAATTAAGAGAACAAGTTGGGGATCAAAGAATCGATCTATCAAAGGCTGAATACTACAAAAAAATTATGCTTTGAACCAACATTTAATATTGCCGGCTTTTCCAGTGGCTATAGCGGTGAAGGGGCCAAAACGATCATTCCAAGTGAAGCTACTGTCAAAATGGACATGCGCCTCGTGAACAATCAAGACCCTGATGAGATTTTTGAACGGTTCAAAGCGCATGTTTCTAAATTCGCACCAGACATTACTGTCACAAAAATCGGAGCGATGTCACCGTCACGAACGTCTGCGAATTACCAAATCGTCGAAACCGTTCGGGAGGCAACAGAACGTTCATTCGAACGAAAAACGTTTATTCAACCGAGTTTAGGAGGCAGTTTGCCTAATCACGTTTGGACAAACATTCTCGGTGTCCCTTCTGTAATCGTCCCGTATGCAAATGCCGATGAAGCCAACCATTCTCCAAATGAAAACCTCGTTGTGGACAACTTCTACAAAGGCATTCTTTGCACATGTGAAGTTATGAAAGCAGCCAGTCAGATGACAAAAGACGAACTGCTTCAAAAAAGAACGACACTTGCTTAAATGCAAAAGTGCCCACCTTGGAGTGGGCACTTTTCATTTAGTCATTCACCGATACGTTCCAGAAGATCGGACCGACAAGCTCGTCAAATCCTTCCACATTCTCATCCATTGAAGTAATCGTGTGGAATTTACCGATATTAATCATCGGTAAATCTTCATAAAACTGTTCTTGTAACTCCGCAAAGACTGCTCGTGCATCTTCTTGCGTTTCTTGTAACTTAATCTCATCTAACAAGCGATCCAATTCTTCACTTTGTGTCCAGCCCGCAAACTCTGCGCGTTTACTAAGCACTGGGAATTGATGAGGAATGGAACGTGTCGCAAAAGATGATACGAACATGTCATGAGCGCTAGGATCATAGATTTCTTCTTGCATTGCTGCCCAATCAATAATACTTAACTCGACATTCATCCCTAGTTTTTCGAGTTCTTGTTGAAGGACAATGGCCGCATTATAATGATGATCATAATCTCTTGTCGCCATAATCGTTACGAGCTCATTGTCGTATCCAGCCTCATCTAACAATTCTTTCGCTCGATCAACATTGTTTTGGAAATAGTTTTCTTTTCCTGCATCTGTATACCAATCGACTTGTTCCTCAAGCATCAAACCTGGATCCAACTTATAAAACTGATCACTCGTTACAGAGCCAGTCATGATGGCTTCGTTGTTAATCCCAACGTTAACCGCCTCTCGCGTGAGTGGTCCTCAAACACGCCCTCTAGCTCATTAAAGACAGCAACTTCTACTGCACTCGGTGTGATCATCGTTTCGATATTTGGATTGGAATCCATGAGATCAATATTGTCATAAGGTACAGCCATAATGACGTCATACTCACCCGTTTGAAGTCCAGATACTCGAGTAGATGCATCCGAAACAAAGTTAAAGTAGAGGTCTTCGTATTGTGGATTCTTCTCACCTACTAATCCACTCGAAGGTTCGTCACTTGCAACATAATCGTCAAAACGCGTGAGATGGATGTGTTGGTCTGTTGCCCATTCAACAAATTCAAACGGCCCTGTACCGATAATATCATTCGCTCCGGTCGGACCTGCTTCATCAACGACTTCTTTCGGCATAATCGCTGCAAATTGCCCAATCTCTGCAAGAACATGGAGGATCACTGAATTGCGCTCTGGTAATTCAATCACAAACGTATAGTCGTCTTCTATGATAAACTCCGCATCCGCCAAGTTCGAACGTCCGATTGAAGAGTACTCAGTCCACTTCTCCATCGATGCTTTCACATCTTCGGCAGTCATTTCTTCCCCGTTATGGAAGAGTACCCCTTCACGCAATTGAAACGTAATTGTTTTCCCATCTTCACTTTCTTCAAAAGACTCTGCCAACATTGGTGATACTTCATAATCGGCATTCACTGCGACGAGCGTTTCAAAGACGTTACGACTGACATCTCTTGTTGCTGTAGTAGGACTCATGTGCGGGTCCATCGTGTCAGGTTGTGCACTATAGCCAATTTGCAATTCCCCTGAAATCTCAGTTGCATCATTGTTGTCTTCACTAGCATCTGTTGTCGTCTCTGAACTGTCATCCCCACCGCAAGCAGCAAGCATGAACGGTACGATCCCAAGCGCTAGATACTTGTTGCGTAGCTTCATGATAATCCCCCATCTTCCCACGTTAAAGTTGTAACACTCTACTAGGTTAAAGTATGACTTTTATTATACAGAATTAGATTTAATTTTCAATCATTTATTTGGACAACTTTTAGTCTGCCAATTGCACGTTCCAAAGAATCGGTCCACTTAACATCTCGTACCCTTCTACACGGTCATTTGTCGCATCAATAGTGCTGTAATGACCGACGTTCATTACCGGCATATCCTCATACATGAATTGTTGAAGCTCAGCCAAAGTCTCAAGCGCCTCTTCTTGACTCTCGGCTTGATCAATTTGATTGAAGTACATGTCATAATTCTCATGATCCGTCCAACCTGGCCAATCACTATTAAAGAACGGATATTGGTGCGGAACGGCATAAATGAATGACGCCGTTACAAAAATATCAAACTCACTCGGGTCTTCTCTTAGACTAAGTAACGTTGCCCAGTCTACGACATTTAATGTGGCATTCAGCCAAGTTCTTGCAGTTGCTGATGTACGACGACCGACACACTGTAATGATGGTCGTAGTCTCTTGTCGTTAGAATAACAATCTCTTCACCGTTATAGCCTGCTTCGTCTAACAATTCTAGTGCGCGATCAGGATCATACTCATTAAAATGCTCTTCTCCTGCTCGCGTATGCCAATCTGCTTGATCAGGAATCATAAGCGCTGGTTCCATACTATAAAACTCTTCATAATTAAACGCAGCTTTCATCACCGGTTCTTTATCGATTGCCATATTAAACGCTTGTCTAGCTTTCGTATCTGAGAAAATGCCCTCTTTCTTATTAAACACGAGAAATTCCATGCCACTCGGCATCGTATGAACAATAAGCGAATCGTCATTTTCAAGCATTTCGTACGTGTCATACGGAACATAACTGATTAAATCGTACTCGCCCGTTTGAAGCCCGGCGACTTTCGTTTGTGAGTCAGGAACAAAATGGAAGAAAATCTCGTCTACATAGGCATTTTTCTGCCCAGCCATACCATCTGCTTCGTCTTCAACACCTGTATACTCCTCAAATCGAACGAGTTGTACATGTTGGTCTTGATGCCAGACTTCGAATTGATAAGGGCCCGTCCCTACATACTCTGTAATCCCTGTAATCGGAGCGTTACTCGCAATTTCTTCAGGCATAATCCCCGCTAACTGACTAATATCTGCGATTAAATGAAGCGCAGAGTTGTTACGCTCTTCCAAATGCAACTCCACCGTATAAGGATCAACGACTTCATATGCTGATTCTGGTAACACGTTTGCAATTTCATGCCAACGTTCCATCGAAGCCACCACATCTTCTGCTTTCATTTCCTCACCATCGTGGAACAGAACACCTTCTCGTAAGTTAAATGTAATCGTTTTGCCATCTTCACTTACATCGTAGCTTTCCGCTAACATCGGGACAACTTCATAATTGCTGTTTAAGGTCACAAGTGATTCATACATCGGTCGTACTAAGTCTCGCGTTGCACCAGCCGTTGTAAAGTGAGGATCGAGCACCTCCGGCTGTGTCCCGTATCCGTAATTAAACGTTCCTCCGACAACTTCTTCTGCTCCTTCAGCAGAACTTGCATCTTCACTTTCTGTTTCGTTCGAACAACTTGCTAACACCATTGGTACTGACATAAGAGCGAGTGACCATACCCATTTAGACTTTAACAAAACCCCTTACCTCCCTGATTTATATAATGAACGCCTAAAACTTCTCTTATTATTTAGACAACTCCAGTCATATTCCTTTATATTATGATCATGAAAATAAGGATGAAGGACTTTATTTTCTTAATAAAGTCATTTGAAAAAAGTAAGCTACTTCAAAGCTTGTCGTCTTCGAAGTAGCTTATAAACCATCATTAATCAATGAAAAGGTGAGCCATTACTCATCAAGCTGGACATTCCAAAGGATTGGGCCCATGAGTTGATCGTAATCTATGACGTGAGTTTTCACACCATCGATCGTATCGTAATGCCCAACATTGACAACAGGAACGTCTTCATAGAACAACTCTTGTAACTGCTCTGTAATTGCAAGGGCTTCATCTTGGTCATTCGCTTGATCGATCTGATCAAAGTACTCCTCGTAACCTGGGTTGTCCGTCCAGCCTGGCCAGCTCGAGTTCAAAAACGGATATTGATGAGGAACTGCATAGATAAACAATGACGTTACGAAAATCTCATACTGAGACGGGTCTTCCCTTAAACTAAGTAACGTCGCCCAATCGACAACATTCAACGTTGCATTCAAGCCCATCTCTTGCAATTGCTGATGCGTTACGACCGACACATTGTAGTGATGATCGTAGTCTCTTGAAGTCAAAATTCGAATCTCTTCACCGTCGTATCCTGCCTCCTCTAGCATTGAAAGGGCAAGGTCTGGATCATTAATTTCAAAATTCTCTTCGCCTGCTCGAGTATGCCAATCCGCTTGATCTTCAATCATCAATGCAGGCTCCATACTGTAAAAATCCTCATGGTTAAACGCCGCTTGCATAATCGGTTCTTTGTTCAAAGCTACGTTAATTGCTTGACGTGCAAGTGGATCTGAGAATAAGCCTTCTTTCTTGTTAAATACGAGAACTTCCATCCCACTTGGCATCGTACGTAAATCTACCGAATCATCATTCTCAAACATATCATAGTTGTCATATGGCAATCCGTTAATCAAGTCATACTCCCCAGTTTGTAAGCCCGCAACCCTCGTTTGTGAGTCCGGTACGAATTGGAAGTAAATCTCATCTAAGTACGCGTGTTTCGCGCCACCCATGCCATCCGTTTCTTCATCTACACCGGTGTACTCTTCAAAGCGAGTAAGGTGAACATGTTGATCTTGATTCCAATTAGAGAATTCATAAGGTCCTGTACCTACATACTCCGTAACCCCCGTTGCAGGAGCATCTACAGCGATTTCTTCTGGCATAACCGCTGCCATTTGGCTAATATCAGCTAGCAAATGAAGTGCCGTATTATTCGGCTCATCTAAATGCAACAGAACCGTATACGGGTCCATCGCTTCATAACTTGCATCGGGTAAAACATTTGCGATCTCTTACCAACGTTCCATCGAAGCAACCACATCCTCTGCAGTTAACTCTTCACCGTTATGAAACAAGACACCCTCTCGAAGAGAAAACGTGATTGTTTTACCGTCTTCACTCGTTTCATAGCTTTCTGCCAACATTGGAATGACTTCATAATTACTATTTAACGTAACCAATGATTCATAGATTGGTCGCACTAAATCTCTCGTTGCAGAAGCCGTCGTAAAATGAGGATCAAGAACTTCCGGCTGTGTACTATAACCAAAATTCAACGTCCCGCCACCACTTCCATTTGCACCTTCCACCGCACTCGATTCTTCCGTATTTGAATCTCCACACCCAGCTAATAATAATGAAAACGCGATTGCTCCAACTGTCATTTTGGTTTTACGTACACTCATTTATGATCCTCCTAACCTTTTGTTTTAATTTTCTTTTTGAATGTTCCAGAGCACGAATCCTTCGAGATAATCAAGCCCTTCAACATCGGTAGAATAACTAAGAAAACGTGTATAGTCGCCAACTTTGTAAACAGGTACCTCTTCCCAATACCACGCCAACAAATCATCATACGCATCGATACCATCTTCTACGGAAGCGGCATTTCGAAGTTCAAATAGCTCATCGGGAAGGGTTGTCCATCCAGGATAATTCGGATCAAAATAATAATTGGACGACGGTTCTGGTACAGAGACGTTCCCCATCACATAAATATCATACGCTGATTCATCTTGGTTCACTTCTAGTAACGTTGGCCAATCGTACACTTCAAGCTCAACGTTCATTCCTAGTTGTTGCATTTGTTCTTGTAATACGACTGCACCATTGTATTGATCTTCATAGTCTCTCGTCGTAATAATCGTAATCGGTTCACCGGCATAATCAATTGCATCTAAATAACCTTCCATCACACTCGGATCTTGTTGTTCATACACATCAAGACCTTCATCGCTATCCCAATTGCTCAATTGGTGGTACATCATAATGTTGTGATTTAAATCATAAAAATTATCGTTTGAGTACGCACCCGTCAAAATGGCTTCATTGTTCATCGATTTTACGAGGGATTGCCTCGCTTCTTGATCAACAAAAAATCCTTCTCGTTTGTTGAAGTGAACATTCAAAAACCCACCAGGGTAGTACAAGTTTTCAAGATTTGGATCTGCTTCCATTTGTTCAGCACTATCAAATGGAACAGAATGTGCAATGTCGTATTGACCCGTCTGAACGCCAGAAATTCTCGTCGTCGGATCCAATACGAACTCAAAATAGATGTCATCTACGTTTGATGACTTCTCGCCTGCTAATCCGTCGGTTGGAACGTCACTATTTACATAGTCTTCATATTTACTCAGATGAATGTGTTGGTCTGTTACCCATTCCTCGAATTGATAAGGACCAGTGCCAATGTAGTCATTAACCCCTTGTTCACTCGCTTCTTCAACGATTTCCTTTGGCATAATTCCTGGAAACCCAGTACTCGTAAATGCCATCAATGGCAACGCCGTTGCCAACGGTTCTTGCAAATGAAGGGTTACTTCATAGTCACCATCAATTTCCACGTGAGCATCTTCATGAAATTGATTACGACTCCCTGCAGCGCCGAGCCATTTGTTCATTGATGCCTCTACGTCTTCTGCTGTCATCGGTTTTCCATTATGGAAGACAACATCTTCACGTAAAACAAACTGAATCTCCGTACCATCCTCACTTTGTTCAAAAGATTCTGCCAACATCGGTTGTACGTTGTACTCCGAATCAATAGTAACGAGTGGCTCCATCACATGGCGCATCACATCTGAGACGGCAATGGCCAATTGTTCATGGGGATCAAGAATTGGAGGTTGAGCCGAGTACGCGACACGAAGTTCAGTTCTTTCCCCTGTGTCCGTTCCCTGAGCTGTCGGTTCTTCACTTGAATCACATGCGGTTACGACCAAAGCGCTAAGCAACGTTCCTGCAATCAATTTCTTGTGTATTCTCATCAGGTGATCCTCCTTTAAAAGCTATCGCTCTATAATATTTACAAAATTCTAAAATATAATCACGACTTTTGTCAGATTATCTGCCATTTTATTTAAAGAATAAGCCTATAGACCTGTTCGATCTATAGGCTTATCTTTCATTTCAAATAGTTTTCTGCAAGACTTACAAAAAGCGTTCCGATGTTGCCGAGCGCTCGTTCATCAAAGTTAAACCGCGGATGATGATGCGGGTATTGTGTATCCGGATCATCGGTCATCGCACCGACATGGATAAACGTTCCTGGAACATTTTCCAAATAATAAGCAAAGTCTTCTGCTCCCATCATCGGAGGACGTTCAATGACCGCCGCCTCGCCTACTTTGTCTTTCATGACTTCTTTCACGATTGTTGTTTCTTTCTCATGATTCACAACGGTCGGATACCCTTTCGTATAGGTGAGTGAACAAGTAACATCGCCGGTAAGTTCTATCCCCGACACGATCCGCTCAATGTCTAATTCAATTTGAGTTCTCGTCTCTTTATTAAACGTCCGTACGGTTCCTGCAACACTCGCAGTGTCAGGAATAACGTTGAATGCATTACCTGATTGGAACTTACATACGGAAACAACGGCTTGGTCAATTGGATCAACCCGACGAGAAACGATTCGTTGTAAATCATTGACGAGTGATGTTCCTGCAGTAATTGGATCAATTGTCGTATGTGGTTTCGCCCCGTGACCACCTTTGCCTTGAATCTCTACTGAAAATGCATCCGCCGCAGCCATGATTGCACCACTACGTACGTTGTACAGTCCAAGCTCTAGATCTGAAGACACGTGTGCACCGAAGATAACATCGACCCCATCAAGACATCCATCTTCAACCATTGCAATCGCGCCACCCGGCGTCAACTCTTCTGCATGTTGAAAAATAAAAACAACCTTGCCGTTTAGCTCTTCTTTCATTTCTGTCAGCAAATGTGCGGTACCTAATAGAGCAGCTGCATGACCATCGTGACCACACGCATGCATCACACCTGGATTCTCTGAAGCATACGCCACATTGTTCTCCTCTTGGATTGGCAACGCATCAAAATCTGCCCGAAAGGCAATCGTCGGTCCTTCCCCAGCACCTTGAAGTGTTGCAACGACGCCACGTCCCCCGACTTGTTCTCGTACGTCTAATCCTAAGTCTTTTAAAAGTGCCGCAATGTATTTCGGTGTTTCTACTTCTTGAAATGATAACTCTGGGTAGCGATGAAAATGTCGTCTCCACTCTACCATTTGTGTGAAAATTGCCTCATTTGTTAATGGATATGTAAGTGCCATCCCATTCCCCTCCTCATTAATCAAACTAAAAAACGTTCACTTTAACTATATCCCATCTTACACAATTTTTTTCACTACTTTGTTAATTTTTCTAACAAAACTATTGAATTTTCTATCAATTACGGTACACTAAACGATAATACATAGAACAACCGTTCTGCAAATACACCTTTGGGAGGAATACATGTGAAGAAATGGTTGCCTTTAAGTCTAATATCAGTAGGTCTTTTAGTTGCCTGTAATAATGATAGCGGTAGTGACACAACAGAAAGCACAGATGCATCACCCACAACGGATGCCATTGCTGAGGAGTTACGAGTTGGCTACCCCGCTCAACCAGAATCACTCGATCCTTACATAACAACAGCCGTTGCGACTCGCGACATTACCCGTCACTTTTATGAAGCACTCGTAACGATTAATGAAGATTTTGAAGTCGTGCCGATGCTAGCAGAATCAATTGAAGAAAGTGACGACGGCAAGACGATTACGTTTAACTTGCGACAAGGTGTGCTTTTTCATAATGGTAAGGAAATGATCGCAGAAGATGTCGTCGCTTCCATGGAACGTTGGAAAGAGACAACAACCCAAGGTCGTTCTAATCTTGAACATGCATCGTTTGTCGAGGTGGATGATTATACCGTTGAACTTCAATTAGATGAGCCGTCTTCCATTATCCTAAACGTATTAGCTGAAGTTGTTCAAATTGCAGCCATAATGCCAAAGGAAATCGTTGATGAGGCTGATGGAACAGGCGTTAAGGAGTATGTCGGGACTGGCCCATTTGAATTCGTTGATTGGCAAACAGACCAGCACATTCACATGCAGCGCTTTGAAGATTACGTGCCATCTGACGAAGAAGCAAGCGGACTCTCTGGACATAAAGAAGCGTTAATTGAGAACTTATACTTTGAGTTTGTCACTGACTCATCGACACGCATCGCTGGCTTACAAACTGGTGAATATGACGTTATTGTTAATGTGCCTCTCGACAATGCCGAGCAACTTGAAGCACAACCAGACGTCGAACTTGTCACAGCACTCGGTTCCTTACAAACTGGGATTTTTAATGAAGAAGAAGGTGTGTTTACCGACCCTCTCATGAGGCAAGCCGTCAATACCGCGATCGACAATCGAGCCATCATGCTCGGTGCTTACGTATCAGAGGAATTCTTTACATTAGGCGCAGGAATCATGTTCGAAGACCAAGTGGATTGGCATTCACTAGCTGGTGAAGAATACTACTTCCAGAACGATCCAGACCAAGCACTAGAAATGTTAGATGAAGCTGGTTATGACGGAGAAGAAGTTGTGATCCTAGTTGCAAGAGATTATGACGCACTCTACAACACAGCTGTCGTGTTGCATCAGCAATTAGAAGAACTCGGAATGAATGCTGTCTTAGAAGTTACCGATTGGCCGACGTATTTGGAACTCTCAGATGACCCTAGTAACTTTGATATTGCGATTACTAGTTTCTCAACGAGACTCATTCCACACCAATACCCGACATTAAGTAAACGCGCAGCCTACGTCGGTTGGACAAAGAGCGAAGAGTTAGACCGCCTCCTTGATGAGATCAAAGAGCAGCCTACACAAGAAGAAGCATTTGAAGTCTTCGAAGAACTACAAGTCCAGTTCTACGAAGACATGCCAATGTTAAACATCGGTAAGTCTTCCGGCTTAACAGGCGTTCGTAGCAATGTCCATAACTACGAAGACTTGATCGGCCCAATTCTTTGGAATACGACGATAGAATAAGTAGTTTGAAGCTAAGCCCAAGGCGTAAGTCATAAACTCTACATGAGGAATGACTCTCACCTTGGGTATTTTGCTGTTTAGCTATAATGAATTGGTTCATTTCCCTCTCTAAAACTCTTCTCTCATTCTTAATTATTGATAAATGAAGGTAAAAACGTAGACATGCCTGGTGTGAACGTAATAACAAGAAGCGCAAAGATAAGCACAAAAACAAACGGAAGAGCCGCTCGCACAACGGTTGTTAACGGGAGCTTACTAATTCCTGATGCCACGAATAGATTCAAGCCAAATGGCGGCGTCAACATTCCAATTGCTAGATTAACAATCATTACAATCCCGAGGTGGATCGGACTCATCCCAAAAGCCATAACAACTGGCAAGAAGATCGGTGTTAGTATGAGGACCGCTGCGCTTGTATCCATAAACATACCAACAATTAACAAGATAAGCGTTATGAGTAACATAATAATAATCGGATTTGTCGAATACGAAAGGATTTGACTAGCTACATTGCTTGGGATTTGCTCTATAGTTAGATACCAACTAAATATTTGAGCAGCAGCAATCACTAACATGACCATCGAAGAAATTACTACTGAACGCTTTGCCACTTCAAAAAGCTTAGTTATATTTATCTCCTTATAAACGAACATTCCGATAATCAAGCTGTATATAATAGCTACCGCAGCAGCTTCTGTCGGGGTAAAAACTCCAAAATATATCCCACCTAAAACAATCACTGGCATAATAATACCCCATACTGCATCAATCGTAGCGTGTAGTATTTCTTTCAGTGAGCTTCTTTCTCCAGGTTGATGCCCCTGTACACGGGCTATAATATAACTAACGATGATTAAGACAACGCCAATAAATATTCCTGGTATGATACCTGCAATAAATAATTCACTAATTGATACACCCGCTGTTACTCCATAAACAAGCAGAGTAATACTAGGTGGATGATAATCCCCAGTGAACCAGCTGCACACATTAAGCCAACTGCAAATTTTGCACTATAATTTGCCTCTCTTAAGGACGGGATCATCACACCACCAACAGCGGCAACAGTCGCTGGGCTAGAACCTGATAGAGATGCAAAAAAACATTGACGATAAGACACCCGCGATTGGCAAGCCTCCAGTTGTCCACCCAATAATTTTCTTTGCCATTTCAACCAACCTTCTTGATGTACCGCCGGCTAGCATTAAATCACCAGCAAAGATAAAAAAACGGAATCGCCATTAATGTGAAAGAGTCAATTCCAGCAAACATAGAACGGGTTGCATTATCAAGTGAATGACCTGAGTCCAAAAGAGCATAAATACTACTCAGACCTAGAGCTGCTGCTAAAGGGGTACTCGTTAACATGAGTACGATAAAGAGCAGTATTGCTATCATTGGGTGCCCTCCTCTTCTTGAGTAAAATCACCCTTTATGTCTTCAAAGATCACTTGTATAAACCTGTACATCATTAACGCTGCTCCAATTGGCAAAGCAAGATAAGGAATGTACATCGGAATCCCTAATGCAGGTGTGATATTGGTAAATGAGACGACTGTTTGAATGGTTTGTATTCCCGAAACAATGATAAAGCCACAAAACACTATACCTAATGCTGAAGCTAATATTGATAAAGCTTTCTTATAATAAGGTGGAACATGTGCAATGAGCACATCCACCTTTGCATGTGCACGTTCTCTTACAGCGATACTACTTCCAATGAATATAAACCAAATAATTAAATAGCGTGCGAGTTCACCAGACCACGGAATTGATGTGCCAAAAAAATACCTCATGATCACATTTATAAATATTAAAACTGATGCAAACAGTAGCGAAAGTACGCTAAAATACTCTTCAATATGATTAAGAGATTGATTAAATCGTTTCAACCATTCACACCCCCTAATGTTAAAGACTTGAGGAACACTTTCCATGGAATCCACTAAGTCCTCTAGTTTTCTATTAAATCTATAATTTCATCCCCACCTTCAATACTATCTCGATACTGATCATAAATACTTAAACCCGCATCCCGAAATGCTTCTCGTTCTTCATCAGATAGGGTATGAATTTCGATTGAGGATTCTTCAAGAGTTTGCATATACTCTTGTTCAGATTCTTCAGATATATCCCATTGCCATTCACTCGTCTCATCAGCTACTGATACAACAATTTCCTGCAAATCAGTTGGTAGCTCTTGAAAGAATGTTTCACTAATTAATAGTGGATATCCCATATAACCATGATACTATATGTGATATAACTCTGTGCCTCATATAGATTTTGTGAAACAATATTCGATAGTGGATTTTCTTGTCCATCTACTGTTCCTTGTTCCAAGGAAGTGTACAACTCTGAGAAATCAACAGACTCCCCATTTGCACCCCAGGCTCTGAATTGTGAAATTAAAAGTGGGCTTTGAGATGCTCGCATTGTCAGACCTTGCATATCTTCAAGACTCTCTATTGGACGAACAGAGTTCGTTAGCTGTTTAAAGCCCCCATCCCAAAAACCGAGCGTGCGTAATCCTTGCTCTAATAAATATTCATTCAAAACTTCACCTAATTCACCATTAGAGAGCTCAAAAGCATGGTCCCTATCTTCAAATAAATAAGGTAAGTCATACACCTGGAATTGAGGGACAAACGAAGGTAACACACCAGTGAACGGTGCATTCATTTCAATCGTTCCAGTTTGCATCTGTTCTGTAATCTCTCGGTCACTTCCTAACTGAGAATCAGGATAAACGTTTACCTCAATACGTCCCTCAGTTTCCTCTTCTAATCGATCTGCGAAATACTCAGCTGCTTGACCTTTTGCAGTTGAGGGATTAACAACGTGGGCAAATTGAATTGTATATTCGCTATTGCTAGTATCCACTTCAGATGTTTCTACGTTTTCTTCGTTGTTGTCAGTCTCCTCAGGAACAACTACTTCTTCACTTGCAATCCCACATCCACTTATAAACAGTAACGCTATAACCCAACTCCGATTAAGAAAAGATATTTTCACTAGTACTCCTCCTAAAATTTGTTATAAAGCGTTTACAATAGTGAAAAAGCGAAGCCATCGCTTCGCTTTTTCTACACATGAGAGCGATAACTGGCCTTCATCTTCTGAAGCGTTTCTTCTCCTGGTAAATCCCAAATCGATTGGTTCATAATTTCAACTTCGATAGGTCCGTCATAGCCTTGATGGTCCACAGCTTTTCGTATTCTAGGAATGTCGATGATACCCTCACCCATAAACGAACGAGCTTTAAACAGATCATGAATGGGTACCTTCCAATCAGAAACATGGAACCCTAAAATACTACCTCGAGCGTCCTCAATATGTTTGTATAATAATGGATCCCACCAAACATGAAAAACATCCACAATGACCCCTACTTGTTTTGAAGCAATTGCTCGTTGCATTTCATTAGCTTCTCCTAGAGTTACAATTACCGAACGATCGGCTGCATACATTGGATGTAATGGCTCAATTCCTAACTTCACACCTTGATCCTCTGCAAAAGGGACAATCGCTTCTATGCCTTCTTGTACCCAACGTCTACTAGTCTGTAAATCTTTATCTGGCGAAGGACCACAGACCAGGACTAGAACTTCAGCTCCTAACTCAGCCGCTTCTTCAATCGCACGTTTATTATCATCAATTCGCTCTTGACGAATTAAATCTGTCGCAGCAGGAAACATTCCTCCCCTACATAAACTAGATACTTTTAAATTATAGTTTTTAATCGTTTGCTTCGCTTCTTTTAATCCAATTTCATGAACTTTATGGCGCCATATGCCTATCCATTCAATTCCTTGTTCAGCACAACCAGCAGCGGCTTCTTTTAAATTCCAGTTCTCTGTTGTAATTTGATTAAGGCTCAATCGATGATCAGCAACCTTCTCATTCATATCGTCACCTCCGCTTGAGCTATCCCTGATAAAGTTAGCCAGTTTTTCATCCGTTGTACCGCAAGCTGTGGATCGTGCAAAACATTCCCTTCGTCAGCTAATTTGAATAATTCAGTAAAGTGAATGGTCGAACGAGCACTCTCCGAGCCTGCGATCATACGAAAGTGATTTTGATGACCATTTAAATAAGCGAGAAACACAATTCCTGTTTTATAGGAAAATGTCGGCTTTTGAAAAATATGTCTCGCCAAGGGTACGGTCTTATCTAATGTATTTCGAAAAGCAGCGTGATCCCCAAGGTCAAGGTCTTGTAAAGCCGATGCTGCTGCAGGAGCTATTGCGTCAAAAATCCCTAACAGTGCATCACTATAACCAAATTCATCACCTTCAATTAATGACGGATAGTTAAAGTCATCTCCGGTATACATCCGTACACTCTCTGGCAATAATCTTCTCATTCGAATTTCTTTATCCGCATCGAGAAGTGAAATTTTGATACCATCAATTTTGCTTTCATTTTCCCGAATAATAGTAAGGCAGTGATCCATCGCTTGATCGATATCATTACTTCCCCAATATCCTTGTAGATTAGGATCAAACATATCCCCTAGCCAATGTAAAATGACAGGTTCTGACACTTGTGCCAATATCCGATTATAAACCTTCACGTAATCATCAGGTGAGGTAGCACACTTTGCCAATGCCCGGCTTGCCATTACAATGATCTTTCCTCCTACTTTCTCAATATGAGAACATTGCATTTCATAGGCTTCGATCACATCGTCAATCTTAACCGTCTCGGAAGGTTCTAAATGATCAGTTCCTGCCCCACAAGCAATTAATCCATTGCACGCTTTTGCTTCACTTACAGATCGACTAATTAACTCTTTTGCTTGTGGCCAATGTAAACCCATGCCTCTTTGTGACGTGTCCATTGCTTCCGCTACTGCCAACCCCATATCCCATAAATAATGACGATATTTTAACGTAGCATCCCAATCGATTGAAGGTGAAAGAATGGGGTCTTTGTTACGTAGAGGGTCCGCAACAACATGAACTGCTGAAAAGGCCACTCTTGACTTGAAACTATCTTGTTTTGGTAACACAATTGATTCTTTATTCTTTACTGTATAGTTCGCCAAGGTTCGATCTGCTTGTGGTAATGTAAGTGATAAGGTCATAACCTCAAACCTCCTATTGCTTTAATGATGGGACTTCTAACCAACTACGTTCTTTTGCAGATTGCAAAGCAATTTCTGCTAGTTGTGTCCCTTTAGCGCCTTCTAACAGATCCCACGGAAACGGACTGTCCTCGTGCACATGTTTCAAGAATTGTTCCCACTGGACTTTAAATGCATTGTCGAATAATTGATTTTCAGGGACAGTTTCCCATTGGTTAGTAAAATCAAAAGGGTTCTCTAGATCTGGGTTCCAAACAGGTTTTGGTGTATTCACGCGATGTTGAGTTTTACAATCTCGTAAGCCTGCCACCGCACTTCCTAACGTACCGTCTACTTGAATCGTTAAGAGGTCATCACGATTAACTCGCACTGCCCACGATGAATTGATTTGCACCAAAACACCTCCCTCTAATTCTAGCGTTGCGTAAGCTGCATCGTCTGCTGTAGCTTCATAAACGTTACCTAATTCATCAACTCTTGATGGAATATGAGTTTTAACTAAACAAGATAGCGCTTTCACATCTCCGAATAGATGATCAAGTACGTAGCGCCAATGGGGAAACATATCGACAACAATCCCTCCCCCTTCTTCATGTTTATAATTCCATGACGGACGTTGTCCTTCTTGCCAGTCACCCTCAAATACCCAATAACCAAATTCCATCCGCACAGATAAAATCTCTCCAAAGTACCCTGAGTCAATGAGATGCTTCAGCTTCATCACACCTGGTAAAAATAATTTATCTTGAACAACACCATTCTTGACACCAGCTTCTTCGGCTAGTTTTGCTAGCTCCAATGAACCTGCCAAACTTGTATCTGTAGGTTTTTCACAATAAATATGCTTACCTGCATTTATTGCTTTTTTTTATACCGGACGCTCTTCGTGAAGTGGTTTGAGAATCAAAATAAATTTGATATTTTTCATTAGAAAGTGCTTCCTCCAAACTTGTCGTCCAATTGTTAATCTTATACTTTTCACCTAAATCTCTTAACTTCTCTTCATTTCGACCAACTAATAATGGAACCGGCATAATAACGTCTCCATTATCTAGTGGTACGCCACCTTCATCAATAATTTGTAAAACAGACCTAACTAAATGTTGTCTCGTTCCCATTCTCCCTGTTACACCGTTCATAATAATTCCATATTCATGTACAGTCATCGATATAGCCTCCTCACCTTTTAACTTAGTTTATAGAGCACTCGTCTCATGTCTTATTATATTCGGAAGGAATTTCTCAATTTCGGAACTAATATTTCGCTCATGACAGTACATAAAGCATCTAGTAGTCATTACGATTAGTACACCTTTACTTACGTGTCCTACGATAAACATTAGGGGAAACACCAACATAGTTTTTAAAAATTCTGTAAAATGTTGACAGTGATTCAAAACCTGCTTCAAAACAAATCGATACAATATCGTTATCTGTCTCCAAAAGTAATTGTTTTACTAATCCAATTCTAACTTCAGTGAGATATTGCATCGGAGTACAATGAAAGTGTTCATTAAAAATCTGTTGAATGTAACGTTTGCTCATGTTCATCTTCTTTGACAAATCATCTGCACTTTCAATTTCAAAGTAACGCCGCTCTATAAAATCTTTTAACCTCTCCACTCTGAGCACATTTTGATCTACAACATAACTTTCTCTCTTTGAACGTATTAAGATTGCTATCATTTCTGCGATGTGTATTCTAATAACAAAATGACTGATATGATCTGCGTTTGATTGTTCATATAACATCTTTCTCAACAATTGCCGAAATTCACTTCCATCAAATGTATTTAATTTTCTTAGCTTAGATTGTTCAAATGCCTCTGCCAACATATGATTTTGTATATCTTCGCTTACAACCCCAGCATCAAACTCCAATACTAGAACGGTCATTTTTGTCTTTGCTAAAATTGAATGAATTGTTAAAGGGGCAATAACCAAAAGGATATCTGGCTCAAGTTCATAATGTTTGCCATCTAAATAACACATCCCACACCCCTTAAGAACATAGAGAATTTGGTAGGTAGTATGCGAATGTTTCTTAATTTCATCTCGCTCTTTATGATTACTTTCGTATAGTTTGAAGAATGGTAAACTTTTTTTCTCCAACGGATGTATGCTGATTTTTTTTGATCATAGTTACTAGACATGTTTTTCGCTCCTAACGGACTGAAATTTATCATATACACTTACATACACTTACACTCAAAAACATCATAATACTAACGACTTGCTTTCAATGTACAACCATATAGGCTATTTGCACTTATAAATAGTTTTTTTTAACATTACTGTTATTTTATCTTTCAAAGCTCTATACATGACGTTTCTATTTTCATATACTAAGTCTAAGTTTTATTTTCAGTAAATTCAAACTAATAAGGAGGGGTTGTTGTGAAGAAATTGGGTCTACTTGGTTTTGCGGGTTTTCTTTTACTTACTGGATGTAATAGCGATGAACAAATGGAGGACACAGAAACAACGAGTAGTGCTTCTGCAGCAATTACAGAAGAGTTAACCGTCGGTTACCCTGCGCAGCCAGAGTCACTAGACCCATACATATCCACTGCGGTTGCCACGAGGGACATTACTCGTCATTTTTTCGAAACGCTTGTGACGGTTAATGAAATTTCGAAATTGTACCAATGCTTGCTGAATCAATTGATGAAAGTGAAGATGGTACGGTCATTACTTTCAATTTAAGACAAGGTGTGTTTTTTTCATAATGGAAAGGAAATGATTGCCGAAGACGTCGTTGCTTCAATGGAACGTTGGCGAGAAACGACGAGTCCCGGTCGCTCTAATTTAGAAAATGCTTCTTTTGAAGAAATTGACGACTACACTGTCGAACTACACCTAGAGGAGCCTTCTTCAATTATATTGTCAGTGTTAGCAGAACTCGTCCAAATTGCAGCCATCATGCCAAAAGAGATCGTAGAAGAAGCAGATGGCACGGGTGTAAAAGAATTTATCGGAACAGGTCCATTTAAATTCGTAGAATGGCAAACTGATCAACATGTTCATCTGCAACGTTACGAAGACTATGCTCCTTCTGAAGAAGAATCTAGTGGACTGGCAGGACATAAGGAAGCCCTAGTAGAGAACTTGTATTTTGAATTTGTCCCAGACTCTTCAACTCGATTAGCTGGAATTCAAACGGGGGAATATGATGTCATTACCACTGTGCCACTGGACAGTGCAGCACAACTAGAATCTGCCCAAGGCGTTGAACTCGTAACGGCTTTAGGATCATTACAAACGGCAATCTTCAATGAAGCTCGTGGTGTATTCACCGACCCTCTCATTAGACAAGCCGTAAACACCGCTATTGATAATCGAGCAATCATGCTAGCCGCTTATGTTTCAGAAGACTACTTTGAATTAAACGCCGGTTTGATGTATGAAAGTCAACTTGATTGGCACTCTCTTGCCGGTGAAGAATATTATTTCCAAAACGATAAAGAACTTGCGGAAGAAATGCTCGAAGAAGCGGGTTATGACGGTGAGGAAATTGTTATTTTAGTAGCAAGGGATTACGATACGCTATATAATACAGCCGTCGTCCTTCATCAACAACTCGAGGAAATCGGAATGAATGTCGTGTTAGAAGTTACCGACTGGCCAACGTATTTGGAACGTACAAACGATCCAGCTACATTTGATATCGGTGTAACTAGTTTTTCAACGAGATTAATTCCACATCAATACCCAACACTAAGCAAGCGAGGAGAATTTACAGGCTGGACACAAAGCGAAGAATTAGATATTTTATTAGATGAAATTAAAGCCCAGCCAACCCAAGAAGAAGCGTTTGAAGTATTCGAAGAATTACAAGTTCAATTCTATGAAGACATGCCAATGCTTAATATCGGCAAATCTTCAGGATTAAGTGCCATCCGTAGCAACGTCCACAACTTCGAAGATTTAGTCGGACCCGTAATTTGGAACACGTCTATTGAAGATTAAGAGTATGAAGCTACCAATCGGTGATTGGTAGCTTTTTTTTAATGTGGAGCACTCGTTAAGGTATGTGAACCTGTGTGTGGGGATTTTGCTTGTAAAATGGAGATGAATCTTCAAAATTCCAACATAAATGCTTTTTTTGTGAGGATTTCTCACCCTAGTATAAGAAAAAAATCATTAAAATCCCACAAAGAAATTGAAGTATTAAGAGCGCTCTTTTTCTTGAATTGTCGACTCTGTGTATCGGTGAAGTGAGCTCAGAAGACGTTCAAACGTCTTCCGAACTCTTTACTTTCCACAATGTGAATAGAACACGATAAATCATCTGTTTTATCACTATTCTGCTCACATAACTGTTGTTTTGTGAGCAGAATTCTTATCTTTGTGAGTAGAACTTAACCATTTCTACAATTTTGACTCGCTTCTACTCACATAAATGATGTTTTGTGAGCAGAGCCTCCATTATTGATCATCACAAAAAAGCCCCCAATTGGGAGCTTTTTTTCTAACGGTTAATCTGTTGCAGATTCGGCATCTACTAAACCACTTCCAAACTGATTCGTATCACCAAGATCTGTCGCTGTATCATTAACATGACTACGTACTTGTTGTGGTGACCATGAAGGGTTTTGTTCAAGTACAAGTGCTGCAACGCCTGCTACGTGAGGAGTTGCCATCGATGTACCATCAAGGCTACGGTAGCCTCCACCTGGATACGTACTTTCAACGCCAACTCCAGGAGCGACAAGATCTAAGCCTGCTCCATATTGTGAGAAGCTAGCACGTGCGTCGCTTTGAGTTGTTGCGCCGACAGCCATTGCGTTGTCATAGGCTGCAGGATAAGAAAGTGATGATGCGCCTGAATTCCCAGATGCCGCAACAACGAGCACGCCACGATCCGTCGCTTCGTCAACGGCTTGTTCGAGTGTCGGACTCGGCAGTGGACTTCCTAAGCTCATATTGGCAACATCCATACCATTTTCCCCTGCCCACTGAAGCCCTTGGGCAATGGAGCTAATATTCCCTGATCCATCGGAACCGAGCACTTTGACCGCGTAAAGGTCAGCGTCAGGTGATACTCCGACAACTCCTGTATCATTATCGAGTGCAGCGATTGTACCTGCCACATGTGTACCGTGTCCATTCCCATCATCAATTCCTGGTTCACCAGGAACGAAGCTTTCGCCACCTTGGATGTTTAAATCTTCATGTGTAGAGATCCCTGTATCCAAGACCGCGACACTCACACCGCCACCTGTCACACCACTCGCATTAGCTGCTGGTGCATTAACACGATCAATTCCCCATGGAACTGTTTGCGAGATCGTTACTTCAATATCTTCTTCAATATACGCAATTGCGTCGTTCTCTTTCAATTCAGTGACGTCTTCTTTCTCAAGTTCAGCAGATAATACCGGAATGTGTTCAAATTCATGCAACACGTCAATATCGATGTCTTCCCCAGATGATGTTGCAACAAGTTGGTCTTCGGACACTTCGTGTTCATCTACGAATTCTGTTGCCATTGTGATGTCATCAAACCCAATTAAGTACTGCGCTTTCTCATCCTCTGCGGCATTAACCGCTGAGACACTTACACCGAATGCGGTCGCAAAAACTGCTGTAGTAGATAGCATTTTCCAAGGCTTCTTCATAGATTCTCACTCCTCTAATGGATTAGTACCCTCACGAAAAGAATAGCATGTTTTTTAAATTGTTAAAATATAAAAAATAGACTGACCTATTGATCTATCAACGAATCTAGCATTTCTAATCCCTTCCGACTAGATTTTCTCAGGACTAATCACTTACATTCCTAATGGTATAAATATGGAAATATGAGCTCCTAACCCCTGATATATAAACCATTGAAATGTTTTTCTAAGATAACGAGACTTTCTGCCTTGGTAGCCTTTTTTTTCTTAAAAGTAAAACCATTCGTAATGCCTAGCCGTTTTTTTTAGTTTTTTTCCCTTTAACAGCGGCATGTGAACGGTGATTTCATCTACAACCTTAATCAGAGCGCTTATAAATCCCCAAAAATAAAGACACCCCCCTGTTTTTACTGACAGAGGGGCGGCCTATGAATTCTTTAATCCAAATAGATGTCTACACCTGGACCAATCGGCAAGCCAAGTAATGTCCAAATGACGAATAGAACGATCCAAACAGCAAGTACAAAGAGTGCGTATGGAATCATTAATGAAATAATACTTCCTAAACCTAGTCTGCTATCGTATCGCTTCATAAAACCGAGAACCATAATTAAGTAGGGATTCAACGGAGTTAATACGGAAGACGCTGAATCACCGATTCGATAGGCGAGTTGTGCGTAGGCTGGATCATATCCGAGAAGCATAAGCATCGGAACAAAAACAGGAGCCATTAATGCCCATTGCGCAGAACCACTCGTAATGACCTGATTCAGTAAGGTTGCAAGAATGATAAATGCGACCATTAACCCTAAGCCTGTGAATCCGATTCCTTCGAGGAACTCGGACGTGTTAACAGCTAAGATGGTACTCAAATTCGTCCAGTTGAAGTAAGCAATAAATTGCGAGATTGCAAACACAAGAACAATGTATGGCACCATACTTTTCATCGCTTCTGTCATGTGCATTGGAACATCACCTGGCTTCTTAACTGAACCAACCGTGACACCATATGCAACAGAAACAACGATAAACCATATCAAAATAAACGGAACGATATTCGATAAGAATGGTGACGGAATAAATGAACCGCCTTCACCGCGGAATACCGATCCCTCTGGTAGAATCAATGCGAGTACGATCCCAACATATACAATTGTACCGATCCCAGCATAAAGCAAACCTAACATTTCTTTTCGCTTTGGTTTTTCTGCAGATTCGTTTAATACTGCCGGTTCTGCATAACTTTCATCAAACTTCCCGAGTCTTGGCTCAATAATTCTCGTTGTAACCAAACCTACAACGAGTACGACCATGAATGTTGAAACGCTCATAAAGAACCAGTTATCAACAGGTGTAACAAGAATATCGGGATCCAGGGAGCGAGCCGCCTCCGTTGTAATCCCTGCCAAAAGTGCATCTGTACCTGCAATTAAGATGTTCGCTGTAAACCCTGCTGTTACCCCGCAAACCCGGCGCACATTCCTGCAATCGGATTTCGCCCTAAGGAATAGAATACCATCGCTGCAAGCGGAGGTATAATAATCATCGCTGCATCTGAAGCGATGTTACCGAGAACAGCAGCAAAAATAATTGCGTACGTAACAAGTGCAGTTGGTGCACGCATAATCGTCGCTTTCATAAGCGTATCAAAAAGACCGACTTGTTGCGCAAGCCCAATTCCGAGCATCATCGTTAAAATTAACCCTAATGGAGCAAAACCGGTGAAGTTCGTGATCATCGATTCAATCATGAACAATACACCTTCACCAGAGAACAAGCTCTTCGCTTCAATGGTTTCTCCGCTCATTGGATGCTCAACAGAGACGCTAAATAGACTAACAATCCATGAAATGATAATAATTGCGACTGCTAGATAAACAAATAAGATAAATGGGTGGGGTAACTTATTCCCAAGCCATTCAACTCGGTTAAGAATTCGATTCATCACCGAAGAAGAATTTGGTTGCATAGCAATTCACCTCGATGATTTTAGTGTGAAATTTTCGTTGGTGTAATCCCTTCTGGGATTGGACATTCATACGGCTTCCCGCCTAAGTGTTCGTTTAACTCTTCTTTTGCCGTTGCAATCTTCTCTGGGTGGTGAAGCAATTGAGCCGCTGTTCCTGACATTAACTTCGCCGCATAAAGCATCCCCGTCATTGCATACGACGTCTTCCCTTGTGCGACCATTTGCACGTGTGCATCGGCGTCCCAAAGGCGTAACACGTTGTATAGCACTGTACCGTTGGGGCAATCGCACTCACATCGCCAACATCCGTAGAACCTGCTAGACGCTTCTCACCAGGAGTTGATGGAATCGCTAGTTCTGGTAGATCTGTTGGTAGTGATTCTGAAGATACCTTTCGCACTTCTTCCACAGCGCTTTGTTGCTCACTCTCACTCAACGTGTCGTAGAATTTCTTCGCAAGTGCTTTTTCTTCATCTGTAAATTTCGGTTCATCGAACGCTGCCATTTCGTTGTTCATCACTTCTTCAAGCGTGTGGTTACGAACATAGTTCGTACAAGCTTTGTCGAAGCGAACATCCAATTCTGTTTCCGTCATAAGTGCCGCACCTTCGGCAATCTTTTGAACGCGATCGAAAACATTCTTTGCCTTTTGAACCGTTGTTCCACGCATTAAGTAAAGAACTTCCGCCTCCGGCTGCACAACATTTGGTGAAATACCACCTGTGTTCGTAATGGCATAATGCAGTCGGGATGTTTCTTCAATATGTTCACGTAAATAATTCGAGCCAATATTCATTAATTCAACGGCATCTAAAGCACTTCTACCGAGGTGTGGGCTAGCAGCTGCATGCGAAGCTTTGCCTTTGAACTTAAACGACACTTGATAGTTTGCCAATGTCTCAAACGCCCAAACGGTATTAAATGTTCCTGGGTGCCAAGTAATTGCTGTGTCAATATTATCGAAAACACCTTCTCGAGCCATAAAGGTTTTGCCTGAGCCACCTTCTTCTCCAGGGCAACCATAGAACTCAATGGTGCCTGGCAAGTTGTTTTCAACCATATAATCTCGTGCAGCAATGGCTGCCGCTAATGCAGCCGTTCCTAGCATATGGTGACCACAGCCGTGTCCATTTCCACCTTGAATCTTCGGAGAATAGCTTGTCTCGTTTTCAACTTGGCTTAAATCTGAAAGCGCATCGAATTCCCCAAGAAACGCAATAACCGGTGCACCACTTCCATAACTCGCACGAAACGCTGTATCAATGTTAGCAATGCCACGATCAACATTGAACCCTTGTGATTCAATATAATCCGCTAATGTTTTCGAAGATTGCTCCTCTTCAAAGCGAAGTTCTGGAGTATCCCAAATCTGTTTGGCGATGCTTTCGTATTCAGACCGATTATCGTCCATATGTTTTGTTATGAATTGCTGTACTGACATACACAAAACTCCCTTTTTATTAACAGAAAATTGCTGTTGTTATTTTATTTGTGAATAGTAAGCGTTAAATTAGAATTATCCTATCACAAAGATTTGTTTAGTGAAACAAATCAGGTGAATTAGTAATATTATGAACTATCTATTAACTATTTGAATATAGCATCATTACGCTCTAACTAAGGAAAACAAGGAAAATGAATTGTAGCTTTTCTTACACGCTTTTTTTAACTTCACTACGTCTCTTCAAAGCAAATAAATAACGAACGCACAAAAACAAACACACCATAAACACTTCGGTGTGTTTAATAATTTTAAACACCTAAGATTCGTGCATTTTGTAAATATTGACTCGCTTTTTTTGCAGTGCTTTTAAGTTCAACTTTAATCTCTTCCATATTCTTTAGAATGGTATTGCTATCACCAACGACACTCAAACACACATCTGTCTCTTGTTGACTATGAAAAAAAAGGTACTGACATTGCTGAAATTCCTGTTTCCATTTCTTCTAAACAATAAGCAATTTGTTCTTTTGTTACCTTTTGTAATTCATCACTCAATGCGTTTGCATCACGAATTGTATGACTTGTGAATACTTCATAAGGCTCCTCACCTGCCATCTTTATAAATTCTGATTCTGATTTATAGGCGAGAATTGCCTTAGCAGATGAAGAACAATGAGCGGGCATTTGTTGACCTACTCGTACAAAATAGTTGTTTCGAATGTTTGAAGGTTGATATGAATAAATGCAATACACTTGGTTTGCTTGGTATTTACTTAAGTAGGTGTATAGCCCAGTGACTTTTGCAACATCTTTGCAATAAGTTCTTAACCATTCACTAGGGTCTTGACTTTGAATAAAACGACTCCCCCACTGCATTGCTCGAGGTCCTAAATAATAATTTTTAGTAACCTCGTTTTGTGCGACAAGTTCCTTTTCAACCATGTTTTTCAGCATGCGATGCAATGTACTCTTACTAATCTCACTATCTCGTGACAATTGACTAATTCCAATTCCATCCACTGTCGCTTCGCTCACGCAATCCATTACAATCGTAAAACGATCTAACCACTCCACAGTTTCACCTCCACACAAATTCAAGACCACCGTTCTACTTACAGGAACACTCTACAATTAACCTACACTATAAATTAATCATTTAGAAAAATCTACCTCTGGAAATTATCGTTAATTGCCTCGTTTTATACGTAATAAAATCTAAGTTGATATAAAATCTTACAATCATCTAGACATTTTCAGAAATTTAAGTTAAGTTAAATTCACATTAAGGGAATGTCGTTCCTTTGAATGGAACGATGAGAAGGAGGTACCAAATGACTGACTCTGAAATTTTTGTTTCAACGACTTTTTCTGTCGCTGCTCGCTGTGACAAAACCAATGCATTCGGAGCCATTGTTACAACGAGTAGCCCTGCTGTTGGAGCAAGAGTCATACAATGTCAAAGTGACACAGGAATTGTTCTCTCACAAAACATGACAGACCCAAGACTTGCACGAATTGGAATGACTATTTTACAAGATCGTTTTGACGCTTCATCAGCTCTTCGAGCTATGAAAGCAGCAACCCCTTATCCAGAATACAGGCAGTTAGCGGTGGTCGACAAAGATGGTCATTCTGATGCATTTACCGGAGAAAATGCTTTTGGCCCTCACGCTGGTCACTATTGTGAAAAAAATGTTGCAACGGTTGGCAATTACCTTAGCAACCCTGAAATACCAAAATCAATGGCAGAACAATACCTAAAAAAACCATCACTTATCTTTTCCAGATCGTCTACTAGACGCAATAGAGGTCGGTTTTAATCTAGGTGGAGAAGTGAAAGATGAGAAATCAATCGCTCTTGTCATTTACACCGATACCACATTCCCATATATTGATTTACGTGTCGATTGGAGTGACGATCCTCTCAATTCTATGAAAAAGCTGTGGGAAGTATGGCGAAACCACGCAGATACCTATCGTCAAAAGGCTTTGAATCCAAATTTATAGTTTGTTGTCTACATAAACCACAAATAACGTTTAGTAATTTGACTTTAAAAATACCGTTCTATCGATCACATAAAGTATAGAAGGGATGATTGTGAAATGACTAAGATTGACACATTAATTACTCATGCAGACTTGTTTACGATGGCGGGTGAAGGTGTTGGATTTGTTAATGACGGTGCAATCGCAATTGCCAATGGAAAAATTATTGAAGTTGGGGTTACAAAAGACTTAATTCAACAATATTCACCTTCTGAAACAATCAATGCCTCGGGAAAAATGGTCTTGCCAGGTTTTATTGATGGTCACATGCATTCATATTGGGGAACGCTTCGTGGGGTTGGACAAGACACAAAAAAATTGGATGCACAAAGGGGTTGGCCCTTTCCGAAAGTACCTTGGCGATCAAGCGAAATTGGCAGGAAGTAAGATGAATTTGCTTGAGGGTCTAGCGGCTGGTACAACAACTTTTGCTGATTACTCAACTCCGATTCATGAGATTGCCCAATTTTTTAGCCAATTGGGGGCTCGAGCTAGACTTACAAGTCATATTCGAGAGGTCCCAGATGATGTTCAACACTTGCTTAAAGATGGCGATTTGTATCCTTTTGACGAACAAAAAGGACGAGAATCACTAGAAGAAAATGTTCGTCTTATTGAAGAGTGGCATGGATATGACGACAACCGAATTACAGCATTGCTCGGTCCGCAAGGTCCAGACTTCCTCAGTGAACGATTACTTGAAACGGTACGTCAGCTTTCCGTTGATAAAAACATCGGTATCCATATGCACGTGGCACAGAGTACGCGTGAGACTGAACAAATAATGAATCGCTATGGTCAAGGGTCGATTGATTTTCTAGAAGAGCGAGGTTTTCTGAATGAGCGACTCATTGCTGCTCACCTTACAGAAGCCAGTGATGAAGAAATTGACCGTCTCGCCAAAGCAAAAGTCTCCATGATTTTATGTTCCGGTTCCATTGGAGTCATCGCTGGTCGAGTCCCTCCCGCTGCACAATTTATAAAAGCTGGTGGATATGTAGGACTTGGGAGTGACCAATGCTCAGGAAACAATTGCAATCAAATGATTAATGAAATGAAATTAACTGCTCTCTTTAATAAAATCATTCACCAAGACCCCGAAGTGTTTCCCGCCTATCAAGTATTACGAATGGCAACAATTGAAGGTGCACACGCCCTTGGGATTGGTCAAGACGTAGGATCACTTGAACCTGGAAAAAAAAGCCGACTTACAGTTCATTGATTTGAGTCATAAAACGATGCAACCCGTCATTAAAGAACCAATGCGTAACCATATCCCAAACCTAATTTACTCTGCGCGAGGCAATGAAATTGAACGGGTGATGGTGAGTGGTAAGACACTTTATTGCAAAGGAAGTTATACCACCGTTGATGAGGAAAAAAATAATGTATGAGTGTCAGCAGGAAGCCAATCGCATTACGAGCAAAATCAGCCCTGAAGATTTTGCAATTTCAAAAAAACGCATCTTATATGAGCCTATGCCAACTATAATTAACTTGGGGGTAAAACGATGATTAAGACGAGAAAAACGACGATGGCCTTGTGGTTAAGTGCGCTAGCATTAACGACCGCTTGTGGTAACAGTGAGAGTGAATCGTCAAATACAGAAAGCGAGTCTGCAAATGACCAAGAAGCGACAGTTGACGACGTGGAATCAGGAGGAACATTGAACTTAGGCTATGGAACAAACCCAGCTACGCTTGATCCTCATATTACACCACATACAGCTACACGAGATGTGAGTCGCCATGTATTTGAACAATTACTTGCCATTGACGAAGACTATGAAGTCCAACCGTCATTAGCGGAGCGTTTTGAGGTTAGCGATGATGGACTCGTGTATACATTTATTCTGCGTGATAATGTTACTTTCCATAATGGAGAACCGATGCTTGCTGAAGATGTTGTCGCTTCAATGGAGCGTTGGTTAACCCAATCTAGCCAAGGCCTCGCAAACTTTCCAGATGCAACGATGGTAGAGGTGGATGAGAACACTGTTGAGTTACATTTACAAGAGGCAACTCTTATTGGACCAAACATTCTTGCTGATGTTGCGCCACTACCTGCAATTATGCCAAAAGAGATTGCTGAAGAAGCAGGAACAGCAAGCATTAGCGAGTATATCGGCACGGGTCCCTTCCAGTTAGAAGAGTGGTCAATAGATCAACATGTTCATTTAACAAAATTTGAAGACTACCAATCGCCTGAGGGAGAGGCTAGTGGTCTAGCTGGAGAAAAAGAGGCGCTTGTCGACGAAGTGTTTTTTAACTTTATTACCGATGCCTCCACGAGGGTCAATGGAATTACAACTGGGGAGTATGATATTGCATTTAACCTTCCGTTAGATAGCTCTGACCAAATTGATGCGTCTGACGGTGTTGAACCGTTTTTAAGTGATGGGGGCATAATGGCTTACGTGTTCAACAACGATCAAGGACCACTGAGCGATCCCACACTTCGCCATGCAGTTAATACTGCGGTTAATATGAACGATGCACTCATGTCCGCATATAGTGATGATCGTTTTTATAGTCTTGACCCCGCACTTGCAAATCCTAATCAATCACACTGGTATAGTGAGGCTGGCTCAGAAAACTACAATCAAAATGACATTGAAGCTGCGAAGACACTCGTGGAACAATCCGAGTATGCGGGAGAAGAGGTTGTTATTTTAGCAACAAGTGAAGTGGATAACTTATACAATATTGCCATCTATACACAACAAGCGCTAGAAGAAATTGGGCTTAATGCATCACTGAGCGTCTATGACTGGGCTTCCTTTGAAGAAGCACGTGATAACCCAGAAAACTTTGACCTGTTCGTTGTTGACTTTGCTGTTCGCCCAACCCTCCATCAATACCCTTTCTTAAGTTCTGAGTCGAGTTATCCTGGTTGGACAGAAAGCGATGAGATTGATGAGGCGCTAAAGAACATTACACAAGCAAGTACAATTGAAGATGCACAACCGTATGTCGACGAATTACAACTGGCGGTATGGGACTACTTACCAATCAGTAAAATCGGTAACAAACAAAACTTCGTCGCACATCGTGAATCTATTGAAAACTATCGTGATTTAATTGGACCGATATTATGGAACGTTACAAAAGATGAATAGGAAGAACCCCGTAGGGGGTTTTTTCTATTCATCCGATAGAAGAAATTTAGAATTGAGGTGACTGTAATGCATGCATCGACGTCACGCATTGAATCGTATTTTTGCAAGTTAAATGGAACTCCAATCTCAACAAATCAGAGCATGAACCGTCTCGCCTATACCGAAGATGAGCGCAGGGCTCATCACACCTTTTCTGAACTAGCCGTTTCTTTAGGGATGACTGTTCGAACAGATGCTGTTGGCAATACGATCGCTCGATTAAAAGGAAGTGATGATACTCAACCTGTCGTTGCCATCGGTTCGCATCTCGATACTGTAAGAAATGGCGGGCAATTTGACGGAACCGCAGGAATCGTCGCGGGCTTGGAAGTCGTAGCTCTCTTCAATGAACATCGTATCCAACCTCACCATCCTATTGAACTGATTGCTTTTGCAAGCGAGGAATCTTCACGTTTTGGCGTCGCTACGCTCGGTAGCAAAGCGATGATCGGGGAATTCCCAATTGATAAGATGTCTACACTAACTGACCAAGATGGCGTCAGCCTAGCAGAGGCACTACGCCGATGTAAGTTAAATCCTGAAGTTGTTGAAAAAGCCTGTCGTTCAAAGACAGACATTAAATCGTTTTTTTGAATTACATATTGAACAAGGCCCTGAGCTCGAAAGCTTAGACGTTCCCGTTGGAATAGTAAACGGGATTGCCGCACCTACACGATTAAAACTGACGTTTCAAGGTCAGGCAAACCATACCGGTACAACTTCGATGATGCGAAGAAAAGACGCACTCGTCGCTGCTTCTGAAATGATTTTATTCGTAGAAGACGCTGCCAAGCTTGAGGCCATTAATAAAACGGTAGCCACCGTTGGGATTTGCGAAGTAACTCCTGCCTCTATGAATGTGATTCCTGGTGAAGTCACGCTTTACGTTGATATTCGAAGTACAAGTATGGTTTCCAAGCAACGCGTACACCAACAAATCCGCAAAAAAGCTTATGTGATTGAGCAGTACCGAGGTGTGACCTGCGAGATTGACGTTCTAAGTAAAGAAATTCCCATTGTCATTGAACGTCATATCCAAGAACGATTACAGAGTGCTTGTGAAGAAATCAATATTAATTATGAGAACATGCCAAGTGGTGCTGGTCATGATGCGATGAACATGGCTAAACTCTGGCCTACTGGAATGATTTTTGTCCCATGCAAAAATGGTGTCAGTCATGACCCAACCGAATACTCAACGGTTGAACAAATTGTAGCAGGCACAAACGTCTTAATTACTGCCATTAGGCGAGAAGCATCACGCTAACATGATCAACTAACCATTCAGGAGGCGTTCACCATGACAACATGGGATATGAAAATAGAAAATGGTACGATTGTGACAGATACTGAGCAATACAAAGCAAACATCTACATTCGTGAAGGAAAAATTAGCGCAGTGACTCATGAACAACTTACAGGGGATAGTCTCGAAACGATTGACGCTACTGGTCATTACGTTTTTCCAGGTTTTATTGACACCCATATTCATTCAAGGGATCCAGGTCCAACGTATAAAGAGGATTTTATTCATAGCACTCGCGCTGCAGCAGCCGGGGGAATTACAACGGTATTTGAAATGCCGAACACTTCCCCACCTGTGAATCACGCTGAGAACTTTGATCGTCAAGTCGAAAATTTAAGCAAAAAAGCATTTGTAGATTTCGCACTTTGGGGAATATGTGTTGGAGATTTAAACAATCAACACTTACCTTCACTTCAACAAAAAGGCGTTATTGGGTTCAAATTTTTTTTGGGGGTACGCAGTACACGCAAAAACATACCAGCTCATGTACAACTACAAACCTGGAATGGAAGACGTTATTCCTCCATTTCACGATGGTGACGTATATACGATGATGCAAGAAGTACAGAAGACGGGCGAAGTATTCGCAGTACATGCTGAGAATAATGATCTAATTCAAACATTAACCGAACAAGTAGAAGCTCGCGGAGGTAAAAGTTATGAAGACCTCATCGCAACACGACCAGCTCTTGCAGAAGTGCTTACTGTTAAAACTGGCATTGAGCTCGCACGTGAAACCGGTGTGCGTTTCCATGTGTTACATATTAGTTCGGGTGATGCACTTGACCTCATTCGAGATGCCCAAGCGGAAGGGTTACCTATCACTGTAGAGACATGCCCACACTATTTGTTTTTAAGCAATGAAGACTTCGCTCGTGTTGGACCACATATGAAAGTATACCCACCCGTTAAATACAAAAGCGATCAAGAGCGCATTTGGCAAGGGATTACGGATGGAACGATTTCTCACGTTTGTTCAGATCACGCTCCTCATACCGAAGAAGAAAAAAATGGGGGACTTTGGTCAATTCCTGCTGGCATGTGCGGAGTCGAGACACTAGTGCCCCTTATGTTAGACGGCGTTACTGAAGGTAAACTCTCATTACAAGACGTTGCCCGTTTATTATCTGTTACACCTGCCAAACTTTTTGGTGTGCATCCTCAAAAAGGGTGCCTCACACCTGGAAGCGATGCGGACATTACAATTGTTGATATGAACAAAGAAAGAACGATCGACCGGGAACAACTGCACAGTAAAAGTAAAGTGACCGCGTATCATGGCAAAAAAAATAAAAGGCTGGCCAGTTCAAACGATCGTTCGTGGTCAGATGGTTATGAATGATGGGAAGCTCTTTGGAAAACCAGGTCAAGGCAAACTTATCACAAAAAAAGAGAAAGCAATCGTTACCGTTTAACTAACAAAAACAGGGTCTAGTATTTATTGAACTAGACCCTGTTTTTATTGCAATTTTTATCTTTGCACGACATTGTTTTAAACCTTCACTTCCTCACCCACTCGATACTGCACTACTCCTTCCACGTACGTTGCCATCACTTGAATGTCTTTAAGTTGCTCTTCTTGGACAACAAACGGGTCATGTGAGACGACCATAAAGTCAGCTTTCTTTCCAACCGTTAATGTACCACGCTTGTGTTCATCGAAATTGCCGTATGCAGCATCAATCATATAAGCACGTAATGCGTCGTATACCGATAAGCTTTCTGTACGATCAGTTTTCGTTCCACTGCTCGTCGTACGGGTAACGGCTGTATAGACTCCTAGGAAAGGGTTGCCTTCCGTTACTGGCAGATCCGAATTCCCTGGCGCTACAATTCCGTAAGCCTTGAACGTTTGGTGGGGAAATGCGCGTTTCACTCGTTCTTGTCCTAAATTGTTCACGTAGCCATCACCAATACTATAGAGGAAACCGATCGACGAGCCAGCAATAATGCCAAGCTTTTGCATTCGTTTTAAATGATCTTCTGTCGGCAAAATTGCGTGCTCAATTCGGTGCCTTGCTATATGTGGGTACTTCTCGACCTCTGCATACTCAAACGCTTGTAATGCCATTTCTATTGCGCGTTCCCCAATAGCATGGACAGAAATTCGCAAGTTATTTTGGACCGACTTCTTGAAGCGTTCATTTAATTCACTCTGCTTCAAGTAGAGTATTCCGTAATTGTCGGCTGTACCTTCAAAAGGCTCTGCTACGGCTGCTGTCTTCCCACCAACACTTCCATCGATCATGAATTTAATGCCTTGCACGTTTAATTGTTCATTTCCAAAGCCTGATTCAATGCCTAGAGTCGTGATTTCATTTTGTAACCCTGTCCGACTCATTTGCGTGCGTCCCCATAACCACATCCCGACGTTCAAGCGTAATCGGTTTTCTTTTTGTAGTTGCTGGTACACCTTGAACTCTTCTTTGCCTGTTGCCATGTCATTAATCGTCGCAATTCCCCAACTTAGGAAAATCTCCTCGGCAATCTTCCAGGCCTGTTTCGTTTTTTTCAATTGAATACGTTGGTGTCTTAAAGACACTCATCGCGTCTTCCATCACGTAACCAGTTAACGAACCAGATTCGTCTCGCTCAAACGAACCCCCTTCAGGATCACTCGCATCGAGTGCGATCATACTCGCTTCAAAGGCTTTCGTGTTCACCATGGCGTTGTGTACACACGTTCGAAGTAAGAACACTGGATGTTCAGGCGCAATGGCGTCAAGATCGGCCATCGTGACAAACTGCTTTCCTTCCATTAAGTTCTCATCCCAACCTGCCCCGATGATCCACTCGCCCTTTTGCTTTTTAGTGACTTCTTCTTTTATCGCTTGAATAACAGCTTCACGATTCGGTGTCATTCTCGGTCTTAAATCCAACTCGAGTTGTTTTTTTGCAAAATCTAGAGGGTGCGCATGACTTTCGATGAATGCTGGTAATACAGCTTTTGAATCTGCATCGTAAATCGCTGTATCTGGTCCCTTCAATTCATTGATCTTATCATAGGCGCCGATGGCAAGAATGCGACCGTCTTTTATCGCAAAACTCTCAGCGTGTTCCCCTTCAACTTCCATTGAATAGACTCTAGCATTTGTAACGATTAGATCTGCATATAACATCATAGTGCTTCGCTCCTGTTCGCATCTTGATTTCGGTTAGTCGTGATAAACGTGACGGTAAACAACACAATAATGGACAATGGCAACCCGACAAAAACAGGGTGTAAACCAAATGGATGATCGAGCAATTGCCAAACAATTGAGGTCACTAATCCACTCCACATGGAGGCGAGACCCGCAATCTTCGTTACGCCGCCCCAGACGAGACCGACCATAATCGGAGCTAACATTCCTGATACGAGCATCGCAGTTCCTGTTACCCAAAGACTGACCAGTTGCGGAATATACAACGCTAATAAGAGTGCAATCACCGAGACAATACCAACACTAACGCGACTGTAGAACAACATCTTTTGATTGCTCGGGTTCTTCACTCTCGGACCGATAATGTCATTCACAATCGAGGAAGCACCTGAGATGAAGAAAGAATCTGCCGTTGATATAACCGTCGCTAATAACGCTAAAATCATGATTAAAACGAGCGAGAACGGGAATACTTCTCCAACGACTTCATAATAAACGAGCGTAGGATCAATCGTCATATTCAACCCGTGTAAACTCATAATTCCAATTAAGACGACAACAACACCTGTTAATGCGGACAGAATAATGGAAATCCAATACCCGATATTCATCGTCTTTTCAGAACTTGCTGCCCAGAAACGTTGCCACAAGTCTTGGCGAACACATTGATACGCACCAATTGTTAAAAGAAAAACGAAGATCTCTTGCGTTGGCAAACTAGATAACGACAACATCCAACCGTCTCCAGCTTCCCTTGCATTTTGTTCAACATTTTGCCAGCCACCTGAATAATACATCACCACAAAGAAAAGCAGGAAGATTCCGACGGTTTGAACGGTACCGTGAATCGCATCTTGCAAGACGACAGCTTTTAGTCCACCAAAATACGTTTTAATTGTAAGTAAGATCCAACCGATAATAATTCCGACGGTAAAATTAATGTCCATCGTAAAACTTAGAATCGTAGCAATCGATACAAACTGCATACCGGTAATGGAACAATACGCCATCAATACAGCGATGACGGTTGGAAGGCGTGCTTTTTCCCCGTAACGAAGCGCTGTAAAGTCACCAAGAGTGACCATGTTATGCTTCTCACCAAGCCTGCGAATACGCTTCGCAAAGAATAACACGAGCACGACGGAGAAAATAAAGATCCCGATGTTCGCCCATTGTTGGCCCATCCCGATTTCATACCCACTCGTCATATACCCGAGTAAAATCGAACCACCAATCGCGGTCGCAACAAACGTAAGAATAAGTGAAAACATTCGTACACCACGACCAGCAACATTATAATCATCGTAGGTTTTGACACCTCGACTTACCCATATACTAAAGCCGAACAAAAAGAAAAAGTACACAATTACAGCAATCGTAATGATCATCATTTCTTGATCGTTAAACATGGAAGTCATCCTTTCACTCTTTGGAGCGTTTTGTTTTGATCATTCACTATTGCTATATTCCATGCAGATTGTGTAGATTCCTTCGCTTTTTTTGTCAAAATCACACTTTATTCTGTTAAATTTCCTGACAAACTAAAGTGATCACTCGCTAATCCGTGACTAATGTCACCTCTTCTTCCATTCCTTGTAAAAGGTCGTACGTATGAAGTGTAACTGTTGGCTTTTTTTTGATAACCACTTTGATCACGTTTTGTATAATATAACTGATCATCTTGCAAGAGAATGTTCCCAACAGCTGAACCGACGTTCAACCGTTCATCTTTATAAACGAGATCATAATCATAGTTCTCATTGCTATTCGGGTTCATAATGGTCTGGTAGAGCAGTTCATCTTCATAAATCACTGATTGACTAACGTCGACTTCTGTTTCTTCATCTGACAATAATTCAACCTCTTTTGTATTCGGATCAAACAGGTACGAACGTGAAACAGACTCGAAAATTGAATCTGCAGTTCGTTCTTCTAGTTCATAATCATCATACATCGTTACAACAAATTGTCCTTCATCTAGCACTTGATGAACCGTCATCGCTCGATCAAAGATTCGAGTCAATGAACCGTCTTCTTCAACTTTAAAAAAACCCTCATCTAACGGTTCAAAGCCTTGTTTAGGTTCAACACCTTGTGAAATATGGATTCCACCCGCATACAGCTCATCATTCGTTTCATCATAGACAAGCTGATTGAGTACTCCCCTTGCCTCAACAATGATGTCTCCTGCATCATTGATAATTTCGCTCGTTCGAAGTTGATTTTCTCCTTCTCCTGCTGGTTGATCATCATAGCCTGTTGTATGAATAAACAATACTTCGTCCCGTGCAAAGACAAGATCAAAGAATTGATAGCCAGAATCAGCTTCATAGATTTTTTCCTCATCGACAAACACTGTTTCCTGCCCCTCATGCTCCAACGCATATAACAATTGATCACCTTGTACGTCAAACTCCCCTGTAAACCGCGGACCATCATCTTCGTTCGTTTGAATGTAACCAACGATCGCTAATGATAAGACAATACCGGTCATCACGCCGAGTAACAGGAGTATATTGTTGAACTTCATCCTTGGACTCTCCTTCCTCTATGGTCTAAACGGCCAGAAAAACCGTACAATTTCCATTGGCACAATCTCAAACCAAAGACTGGCAATCGGCAATGTCCCAAACAAAAAGACGAACAGCGTAATAACGGTACTGATAATCATCGCTCGCTTCGTTCGTTGTAGAAGTTTTGCTTGCAACACGTAACTTAGTGCCCATACGACGATCGGTAAAGCATAATTGAGCACAATAATGTTCAGGCCAACAAAAATCATCGCACCGAACTCATCGTTACATTAATCGCAGCAATGATAAAACCTGTCGTTAATTGCACACTATGAAAATAACGCCTAGTCTTAACTTCTTTCGATGACTCGTTGTACGATAGCGTCGTCAGATAAATGAGTACAATATTCAATAAAATCAAGACATAAAACAACACATGAAATGACGTTGCTTGCGTATAAAGGCCTGTTAGACCAAACAAAATAAACAGCACTAAATGCACCAACAATGCCATGTTCATCCACAGTTTACGTCTAAGCACAAATCGCTGGTTTAATGATAAAACGAGCACTGCGATTTGACCGATAAAGATCGTAAATAATGAATAGACTGCCATTTGTTCAGATACAACGATATGGACAAACAGTGCACACATCCATAAAAACGATCCAAACACAAATCCAAGAAACATCTCTCTTCGAAAAGGGAATTTCGCTTGTTGAATTTGATCTCCTAAAACCGACTCTTTGCCAAACTCAGTCATAGCTTCCTCCTCTGCTTCCTTTTCAGATTTGCCATTGCTCATTTTATCTTCTTTCAGATCTTCAAGATGAGTGAGCAACTCTTCATACAAATCCTCATGTTCAGCGCGACTCCCGTCCGTTTGCTGGACGATCCGCGCGACAAAACTCGGAAAACTACTCATGAGACTCACTCGTCCGTTGGACGAGATCATTTAATACGCCCCAATCGGCACGCTTTTTCTTAAGCTCTCGTACACCATCATCTGTCACATGGTAATATTTTCGGCGCTTCCCGCTACGATCGTCCCAATACGATTCAATCCAACCTTCTTCTCCATTCGTTTCAACGATGGGTAAAGTGTGCCTTCACTCATTTGGTATGACTCATCACTAATTGAGCGCAACTTTTTTTGTCATTTCGTAACCATATAAGTCTTCTTTCGCGATGAGTGAGAGTAAAATCAAATCAATATTGCCTTTCATCATTTCTTTATCCATTGAATAACCTCTTTTCTTCATACCTCGTATTACAAAGTATAGACATAGCAAGGTATGAATTTCAACAGTGATTTGATAGTCGTTTAACCAATCCTTTAGAACTTTTGCACAAAAGCTCAGCAACATCTCACGAAAAAAAATTGGTCATGTCTGCTGTAGAGTGCAAACAAATAGTCCGGTAGCGTAGTAGTATCTAGATTTTGTTAAAAAAAGGAGGGACACCAATGCAAAACCGTACATACGGCTATGTACAACCACAGTCAACATCAGTGACGCAGCTACGCGGACAATATGTGACGGGTTTTTCAGTCGGTATTTTATATTTGGATGATTGCTGGTACCCAACCGTTCCAGGAAATGTTTCGAACTTAAGCACGTACCCATTTCCAGTCATGCTAAAAAAAAGTCCCGAATTGCACGACGATGAAACTACTAAACGGTGATGACGGTTTACTCGAAACCGTTGTGAACACCGCAAAGGAATTGGAAAAAGAAGGAGCGAGGGCCATCACATCCGCTTGTGGTTTTTTTGGACGGTTCCAAAAGGAGGTTGCGGCAGCGGTCGACATTCCGGTTTACTTATCTAGCCTCATGCAAGTTCCTTGGCTTCTTGCAGGGTTAAAACCTAATAAAAAGGTCGGCATACTCACCGCTTACGAAAAAGGAATTTCACCAGAGCTTCTAGAGAATTGCGGCATCCATGATCCGTCCTCAGTCCGCATCCAAGACTTAAGTAATTTAACAGAATTTTCATGCATTATCGAGGATCGTGGAACATTTGACCACGCCGCTCTTGAACAAGAAGCTGTAACAGCAGCCCAGTCTCTCGTTGACGATGACGTTGCTGTCATTCTACTTGAGTGTAGCGATTTGCCACCGTATGCTCACGCAATTCAACAAGCAACATCTCGACCTGTGTATGACTTTATTACGCTTATTCATTGGATGCACTATGCGACCACGCAAAAACCTTATTACGGATTTATGTAAGACATTTCAACAAAGGAGGGGCTTACATGAAAGATGGACTAACGTTTGCATTCGCGGTCGTTGGGGTTGTTGTTGGAGCTGGAATTGCATCAGGACAAGAAATCATGCAGTTTTTTACGTTTTTCGGATGGGTTGGAGGAATTGGTGCTCTGATTGCCACAGGACTTTTTATGTTCCTACTAACGAGTGTGATTCGAATTGGAAGCGAGATTAACGCGAAATCTCACTACCGCGTGCTGCAATATTTATGTGGAAAGTACTTAGCTGTGTTTGTTGATTTATTTCTGACTTTTTTTCTTATTTGGAATCTTGGTCATCATGATTGCAGGTGGCGGTTCCCTATTTGATCAACAATTTGGATTGCCTGTTTATTTAGGTAGTTTAGTCATTACGGTACTTACAATCGCAACGCTGTTTCTAAATTTCAAAGGCATTCTATACGTACTCGGAGTCTTTACACCAATTATGTTCATTTTGCTCGTTGCCATGTCCGGATACTCTGCGGTTACGACGGAGTATTCATTTGAACAATTTATGCAACTTCAACAACCAGAATCTGCAGCGACGTTTCATTGGTTGCTTGGCGCTTGCTTGTTCGTCTCAAACTGTGTTGCGGCTAG
Source organism: Geomicrobium sp. JCM 19055 (assembly GCF_000698185.1). NCBI lineage: Bacteria > Bacillati > Bacillota > Bacilli > Caryophanales > Geomicrobium > Geomicrobium sp. JCM 19055. The sequence goes on along the minus strand of NZ_BAXL01000003.1, from coordinate 118,553 downwards.
CTTTCCGATGCTTTCAGTTATGGGAGGTTCTACGAAAAACAAAAAAAGCACTGTTCATCGGAGGGATGGTCGGGGGTTTAACACTCGGCTTACTAACATTAATGATTCACATTTCGATCTTCTCGAACTTCCACTTAGCCGCAAATGTGGCGATGCCGACGTTAATCATCGCATCTGACTTTATGCCGCTGACCGCTTTAATCTTTGTCGTCTTAATCTTCGGGATGATCTTTAATACTGCCGTAGGGATGCTCTATTCATTTACGAGTCGAATGATGCGTCCTGGCACAATGAAGTTCAAATTGTACGGAACATTGTTCGGCTTTCTTGCCTTCGGAGCAAGCTTTGTCGGCTTCACAGATCTCGTGAACATTCTCTATCCAATCACAGGGTTAATCGGTTTTATTCTGATGGGCGCCATTACGATTAAGGCGATTTCTAGAAAGAAGCAACCGACCTTCCAGCTCAAAAGCTTGATGTATAGAACAAGGTCCTCCAAAACTTTTGGAGGACCTTAGTTTTTATTCAGCCGACTGTAATTCCTCAATCACTTCTTCTCTGTACTCTCGGTTTTCTAGAAATTGCTGTACGAATGTAAAGTAATTCCGGTTTAATTTAAACCTTTCCCACGCGTTTAAGTTATCGGTGAACATTGCCCACTGCACGAAATCACCGTCGACTGTAGTCAAGAACCTTGGTTCATTTAGCACAAATGCCGTTGAACCACCTTTCCCACCCATCTTCGTATAACCTTCTGGTGCGTCGTACATATCAGATAAAATCGACATGAAATAGTTGGAGGTTTCCTCATCCGCCCACTCCCCAGTTTGCACCTGATTTAGCCATCGACTGTATTCAGCTGTCGTAGAAGAAGGCAACCAGTCTGACCAAAACCGTTGGTCTCCTAGTCCTGCAGTAAGACTCATTTCACTTGCATCCAATTGCTCATTCACAATCAACTGATGTGTTTCTACTACCTGTTGTTCATAGTCTTCAAATGACAAGTCTTCCAGTTCCCCGTCATATTCTTGAATAACGATTAATCCACTGACAAAAGGAATTAGATTGTCATGATTTCCCAAGCCCCATTCGGCAATCCGTTCATTCACATGATCTATGCCTAATCGCTCTAGAAGGTAATCCGTATTTGCATTTGAACTAAATGAAATCATCCCTCGAACAACTTCTTCTAACGAAACGGTGTCTTCACCTACATCTTCCAACCATGCAGGGTGTGCACCACCATCCGTATCAGGAAAGTAGAATTTCTCAAGATCGACAATCTCGATTTGTTCATCTGGATCGATGTTCCCCGAAACCACTTCTTCAGCGAAAACACCAGCAATGGTCATTTTGGCTGTACTCGCTAAAGGAATATTCATGTCTTCATTTCGACTCACAACAACTTCATCATTCACTGCATAATAAAAAGAAGTAGTAGGATCTGTTTTTAAGTAATTCACGACAAAGTCTACGTCTTCTCTAAGTACGTAATAAGCTAAACCACCAATGATCATGGCAAGAACACCTAACGTAATGATGCCTGCTTTCGTATACGTATTCCGATCCAAAAGGATAGACATGACAACCATGATTCCTATACCTAATAGTAAATTAACATTTAATAATAAAACTGCTAAAAATATAACGATGGCTACAATCGTTGATCCAAACGCGCTAATATACCCCCACGTGTTCCGATTTTTCTCTTTGCGCAACGGAATTAGACTAAGAATGATGAATATGAAAAATGCGAATATTGTTATCGTTGGCATGATTGTTTCCTTCCTTATGTTATTTCTAAAAACAGTAATTGAGTATACCATAGATACTGTCTTTGTACATTTTTGCTTAATATAGCTAGCTTAGTTAAATCAGGTTAACCTCAGTTAAATCTCTTCCAACAAAAAATGACGTCGAGCGGCTCAACGCTAGGCGGCCCGACGTCATTCGTAATACAATCAAACGTTAGTAAATCGCGTCTTCAATCACTAATGCATTCTCTTTAAATCGCTCAACTCGTAACGGACTCAAGTCGAGGGTGTCGTACTTCCCTTTCATAATCAATTCCGACAAGCCTCTTCCGACTGCTGGAGCTTGTTGCATGCCGTGTCCACTAAACCCAAAGGCAACGTAGTACTTTTGCCTCGGGGTGTTCACCGATAATGGCATTATGATCTTCTGTGTTGTGGTCATACAATCCCGTCCATCCACTCTGAAGCTTCAGCTGTTCAAACGGGCCGACACGGTGTCCGATAATTGGCCAGATGTTTTCGATGAAATCTTGTCGCTTCCAACTAAAATCCATACTTGGTACATAATCTTCGGCGTATCCACTAATAAAGTGCTCGCTTCGTGTCTGAAATAAACGCCTGTAGGATCCATTGTGAGCGGTAATGGGTTTTGTAGTGGCACTTCGGTATCAAACTGGAAGACGCGACGCGGTAGTGAAACAACAGGTAACGGATACCCCGCTTGTTGACTCAACTGTGACGCCCAAGCACCTGCACTATTGATTACGATCGGTGCATAGTACGTATCCCCATTCGTCATCTTTACGCCATTTTGGAAAACTTCATCGAGCACGAGATCTGCAACTTCATCATATACGTATTCGGCCCCGAGACGTTTTGCATTTTTAATGTAACCTTGCATGACGGAATATGGATCCAAATAACCGCTCTCACTACAATAGATTCCTCCTGCAATGTCCTCGACATTCAGCTCAGGAATTCGGTTTAACAATCCCGCTTTATCAAGAATTTCAGAGTTCACACCGAGTTGGTGTTGCAATTTGAGATGCTCTTCGAACTTGCTCATCATCTCATCGGTTCCTAAAAATAAATACCCTCGTTGTTTCAAGTCAATCTCCGGATCAAAGCCATCAAATTTCATCGTTTCGTGAAAATTTTTATAAACATGTAAGCTATATTGACTCAGTTCAATATTTACTTTCGTCGTAAACAATTGGCGAATGCACCAGCACTTCGTGGCGTCGATGAATATTCATACTTTCGGTCTTTTTCAAATACGATTACTTTTCCTTCGTAGCCCGCGTTAAGTAAATGATAAGCAATGCTTGATCCGATCACACCGCCACCAACGATTAATAGATCCGCATGTTTCGAATTCATCGCCCCGCCTACTTTCTTTCGTTTCTTCTAACTGTACAAAACCGATCACGACACTTCTATAGCTACTCTCCACAAAAATCTCAATTGAAACACCTGGATTATTCGTCACTTTCACGAAGGAACCTGTCAACATTTGACGAATACTATTACTTTAAAGGCAGGTGTTCGGTTTGCTAGAGAGAATTGCACAACGAATTGTTGATCAAACGACCGATATTCTCGATTATCCGATGAGCATAACCGATGAACACGGAATCATTGTCGGATGCACAGACTCTAAACGGCTCGGCACCATTCACTGTGCATCGATTGATGTGTTAAAGAAAGACCAAATCGTTCATTACGATGAAGCGTACGCAAAGTCACTCGTCAATGTGTTGCCTGGCGTTGCCGCACCGATTTACTTTAACGAACGAGCAATCGGTGTTCTCGGTATTGTCGGCAATCCTGAAGACGTGAACAACTATACGAAACTCGTAAAAAGCCATGTAGAAATGCTTTGTTACGAGTCATTTTATCAAGAAAGCGCGATCCTTGAAGCAAAAAAAGCACGACACACTGATCCACCACTTACTCCATACCCCTTCAACAAATGCAGATCGAATTGAACATTATGCAACTATGATTGGCTTCGATCTTAGCCGGAGAAGATGTTGCATTCTCATTGAGTTTCAGCCGTCATCTCAAGCGAACCCTACAATGTGGACGCATGACCACCACGTGATGCAAGAATACCTGTATGCACACGTTCTTGATGATGACCAAGACTTACTTACACTGCTAACGCTCGATCGTTGGCTTTTATTAAAAACAACACACCTTGATGATGTGTATAAAAACAAATCGTTTCACTATCAGATTCATCGGTTCCAAGAACATCTGCTTGAGCAATACCAAATCACTTGTCAGATTTCGATCGGTCCCCTTGGGCAAAGCATCTCGGGCATTCAAGAATCCTTTGAAAGTGCAGAAAGAACCTTGACCGCAGGAAAATATGCGAATGAATTGCATAACATCTATCATTATGCAGACTGGGCGATCGCACTTCCTTTACTAATCGAACAACTACATCCTTACTTAGAGAAACGCCTGCACGATAACTTATCGAACCTTTTTGATGACCCGAAGTTCAACACGCTATCAGCGACATTTCTTTCGTATTGTCATCACAACATGAATTTAAGCAAAACCGCAAGAGCGCTCTATCTTCACCGTAACTCCCTCGTCTATCGTTTGCAGAAAATCAAAGACATCACAGGACTAGATCTCGATCAATTTGAAGATTGCATCTTGCTTTATGTTGCACTGCGAGCGAAAAGTAACCCTGTGCTTTTTCAAGAAGGCAAAGAGAACGTCAAACAAGAGTAGCCCTACTAGTGGCTACTCTTGTTTTGATATTAATAGGTTGCTTCTGACGAAATAGTTACTTCATTAAAAAGTAAGCGACCGCTTGGATGTTGCAGAGAAAAATGATTTACTTTGTCAGATACACCGATACGTAATTGTTCTTGCACAGTAAACACTTTCGGAGCTTCAATCATGATAATCTCCATAGCTTCTTCATAAAGTTCAAGTCGTTTTTCTTCATCCATTTCAACTTTCGCTTCTTCGAGCAAAGCATCAACTTCATCATTACTATAAAAAGAGCGATTTCCTGTATAACCAAAGCTATCCGAATGATACATGGGGAATAACCCGAAATCAGCGTCTGCATTTGATGTAGTCCAGCCTAACATGTAAATCTCTTGTTCACCATTCGCTGTTGCATCTAAATACGCGCCCCACTCCATTGAATGAATTTGCGCACGAACACCTACGTCTTCAAGTTGACTCTGAATAACTTCTGCGATTTGAATTCTCATTGGATGAGCATCATTCGTCAATATGGTCGTCTCAAAACCATCTGGAAAACCAGCTTCTTCTAATAATTGTTTTGCAAGATCAACGTCATAAGGATAATTCGTTAATTGATTTGAGTAACCAAACACATGCTCACTAATCGGTGCAGTCGCTCGCACCCCGTACCCCTCATAGATTCCTTCAGTAATTGTGTTCGCATCAATTGCATGAGCAAGTGCTTTTCTGACTAACGGATCATTAAATGGTTCCTTTTGGACATTAAACCCGATATATTCTGTTCGAAGGCCGTTACTAACACTTACTTCAGCATTTGGCATCGCCTCTACCCGACTCATATTCGTTGGTTCGATATTATCGACAACATGAGCTTCTTCGTTCTCAAGCATTGCAAGTCGAGTCCCCTCTTCTGGAACAACTTGAAATGTTAGCGTATCGATGTTCGCCACACTTCCCCAATACTCTTCGTACGCTTCATAGCGAACTTCATTTCCTTGTTCCCAATTTAATAAGGAAAATGGACCTGTTCCGGCAATTTCTACTGATAAATCTAGTTCGCCATTTTCATGCTTCTCAATAGCATCAGAACTAATCATACTTAAACTAGTAAGGTTTGCTAAAAGTGGTGCGTAAGGCTCGTTCGTTTTAATATGAATTGTATCGTCTTCAATAACGTTTACTTCCGAAATTGCATCATACATAAATGCCCTCGGTGACGCAATGTCTGGGTCTTGAATACGCTCAATATTCGCTTCAACTGTATAAGCATCAAATGAACTACCATCATGGAATGTCACATCATTGCGAAGAACCATTTCTAATGTCAGCTCATCGATCTGCTCAAAAGACTCTGCTAATCTTGGCACAATTTCCATATCATCATCGTGCATAACAAGTGACTCATATGTGTTTGAAAGTACGAGAGAAGTTGCAACATCATTGAAACGATGTGGATCGAGAATGACAGCATCTGTTGCAATCGCAAATCTCAAATCACCACCTGTTGAAGATGCAGTCGCATTTGTATCTCCTTCTGTAGAAGAACTTGGATCATCAGAACATCCTATCATCATTGCAATCACCAATACTGGCACAAGTGCTTTACTCGACAACTTCACCAAGATCTCCTCCAGTTTATAATTTTACTGTCATAGATTCTAAGTCTCTTGGATAATCTGTGATCCAATCAAACCCTTGTTCTGTAATAACGACCGTATCTGAATGTCTAAATCCACCTAACCCTTTAATATAAATACCAGGTTCAATTGTAAATACCATCCCTTCTTGTAATACGAGATCATTATCAAATCGTAAGTACGGTTCTTCATGAGGACTAATTCCAATACCATGACCTGTACGATGAACGATTGCCTCACCGTACCCCCGCTCTTTTAAGAGTGTCGTAGCCACTTGATCGACTTCTGATGCTTTGATACCTGGTTTTAATAGTTGAATAGCTGCCGTTTGTGCATCTAGCATGGCGTTAAATGCGTCTGCTTGTTCACTTGTTGGTTCTCCAATGATAAATGTTCGTTCTAGCTCACTTCGATACCCATTAATTGCTAATTGTCTCGTATGAATGAGTACATCGCCTTTCTCTATTCTTTTTGATGATGAGAAGACATGAGGCATCACACTCCGAACGGGACCTGCCGGCGACATACCATGGGCTGCAATCGTTGCATCTGGAAAATACGTTGGTAAGTTCTCAAATAAATACGTATTTCCAGCACCATCGACTTCAAGCTCGGTGACACCAATTGCACAAGCTTCATACGACTTATTAACAGCTTCGTTAATCCAAACCCCTGTTTTATTAATCTCTTCAATCTCTTCCGTTGATTTGATGTATCGCATTTCAACCAGCTTTGCACTTAAGTCAACTGTTTCTGATTCTTCTGACACAAAATGGCGCAAAAACATAATAGGAGCATTCTGTTCATCAATGGCTATTTTTTTACAATCAAAATCTTTCAGTACTTCTTGTAGTCTTGTATAAAGCGATGTTGCTTCTTTTTGATGTTGATCGGTCTCATAATAGACAGCCACTTGATCGATTGTGGATACGTGATTGGCGTGTACTTCTTCCAAACCAGGTACAACTAGCGCTGTTTTCTCTTTATCAATTAATAAAACAATTGGACGAGAATACGTAAGCGCTTTAAAATTAGTTAAGTAAAATTGATGGTCAGGTAAAAAAAACAACAGACGTTGTCACATCCTTTTCACTCATCCATATGCGTAACGATTCCAACCTGTCTTGATAGCGTTCACTCATTGAAATCCCTCCAAATTAATTTTCAGTACAAACGATTAATCACAGTATAGGCAACGATGACAATTAGTTCTTGTATTAGATTTTTAGTTTAGGTATTATTTTTTGTATAAATAATCAGAATAATTTACCTGGAGGTGGCCCATGATCTCTTCCTTTCATCTTCATAACTTGAAGGAAATCGGTAAAATTGTTCAGCAAATTTTTCAAGTTAATGTTTCAATCTATACCGATGCCAAGGTCTTCTCTTTACCTAAACAAACAGAAGGTGATTACTCTAATGAATGGACGACAAAACTACGTCAAAACGTAAAATGGATGAATCAACTAGAGGGCCAAAATACTTTACTCCTTGTTACTGATTCAACTCAACAAAGTTACATTGTCGTACATTTCACAAATGGTGGGAAAACACGTTCCATCCTAATCGGACCGTTTTTGTATCCTAGCTCTCCTTCGATTGCTTCTCAAAATCAATGGAGTACCTTGACCCCACAAGAGCTTAAAAACATCGGAATCTTACTTTACTACTCAATCTTTATGGGAAGGCTCTCCGATGAAGAAAAAACGCCGACCTTTGAGATGTTTGACCATGCGAGCTTTATGACAAGGATTAATACGAGTATGCAATTACTTAAAGTAAAAGAGCTTATCCATTTTGAGTTGTATACAATTGATGAGGCCGAACAGGTTTCAATTACAGGCAAACGTGATCTATTTTTTTTGAAATCAATCAAGATTCATTAGATGAACATAGTGGGATTATTGGGGCTTATATCGTATTAGCCGTTCGTACGACCAAGGTAGGTGGTATTGCAGAGGAAATTATTCCAACGTTACGGAAGCTATTTTCAGATCAATATGAAGAACAAGAGAAAGCTGACATCTACTCAAAGCCTGTGCGATTAGCCATACATTTCGTATCTCAGAACATTTATACTAAAATCACACTGGCAGATATTGCGATGAGTTTAAGCATGAACGCCACATACCTATCAACGTTGTTTAAGAAAGAAGTTGGAATCACATTAAGTTCTTATGTACAAAACCAAAAGATTTTCGAAGCTTGTGCTCTCATGACGCAAACAGATTTAACAATCACTGAAATTTATTATCGGTTAGGATTTTACGACCAGAGCTATTTCTCTAAAGTGTTCAAGAAAGTAGTCGGAACCTCTCCTAAACAATATAAACGAACAATCCAATCACATGCTGCATCCCCGTTACTTAAGATTGAGAATACACACACTTAAACCGTCCATCATTTCGATGGACGGTTGTACATTACATACCGATTTTGCTTTTATTTGTACATGAGGGTTTTTATTGAACGGAAAAATGACTTGATTTATTTCATTAGTCTCGAAGTTATTCCAAAATTATTTATCTTAAAATTCAGTATAATATATACTTTAGTCATTAAACTATAGTATTATAGTCTTAACCCGAGGGAATACAATTGCGGCGGATCCGCCACTGGAAGGAATTTTCAGTGACAAAGTCGATCCGTCAACAATTCAACTTCGAGGAAATCTATCATCAGTACAACCCATTAATTAAAGCTTCTGTTAAACGCACACAGATCCGAGGTTTCCATGAAGATCTAATGCAGGCAGGTTACATGGCGTTGTGGAAAGCATATGAAACACACAATCCAGAGAAAGGACCATTCCCGGCGTACGCTAAGCTTTGCGTAAGTTATGAACTGTTGACGTACTTCAAAAGTGAGTACACCTATCAGGCCATAACATGCCTACCGACTTCCAAGAAACATATGAAGAGCGTGGCCACGCAACAGACAGATACACAGAGGATGATTTTGGGCATTACCTCTCGCTTCTCAGCGACAAAGAACGCATATGGGCGTATGAACATTGCGTCAACGATCTGCCTCCTCGCATGATTGCAAAAAAAATACAGGGTGTCTGTTTCCGCAGTGAAAGACTGGCGGAAGCGGGCAATTGCACGACTTCAAAACGTACTAAAATGACAAAAGAGTCCCTTTGCATTTCAAAGGGACTCTTTCGTATGAAGTGATTTCATTAGTAAATCTGTCGATCATTTTCACCCATATTTCCACACCTTGTCTCATACGTATAAGTAGGAGAAGGAAGGTGTTTCGGTGAATACGTTTTTTTTCGTGGCTTACTCGTACTTTCACTCGCTGCATTTGTTGGTGAGTGCCTAGAACTGTTTATCAATGTTGTACTGGCTCGTGAACTTGGTGATGAGGCATTTGGAATGTATATGGCCATTCTGCCGACAATTCTTTTCGTTGTCGTACTTTCAAATATTGAATTGCCCGTATCGATCTCAAAGCTCATTGCTGAGAAAGAACCAACGTATCACTGGAGCGTCCTTAAACACGCACTGAAGTTGGCATCGCTTTGGGCTGTTGTCATGATGTTCATCGCATCATGGATTTTACCTTTACTCCCTGTCTTTCATACGTACCACGTAGGGATTCAATGGATGCTTCTTCTTCTTATTCCAATCATTACGTTCTCTGCGGTTGTAAAGGGCTATTTAATCGGTGCCCAGAAGACAACAAAGATTGCAATCGCCAATCTGATGAAGCGCTCACTGCAACTCGTTGGTCTCCTAATCGTCTTCCAATTGTTTTCTTTTGACAGCGACGTTGCGATTTTTATGGCATTACTTGCTTTAAAACTAAGTGAATTACTCGTTTTAGGTTACTTAATGGTCGTATTCATTTTTAATATTAAAAAGATCAAATCCGTGAAGCAGACGACTCTCACTGGAAAAGAAGTGCGACAAAAGTTGCTTGCCGTTTCCATTCCAACGACCGGTCTTAGAATCTTTCATTCCGCTTCATTTGCCATTAAGCCGTTCCTGATTACTTGGGCACTCGGAAATGCAGGCATGATTGAAAGCATCGCCGTTGTCGAGTACGGCAAGTTAGCAGGGATTGCATTCACCGTCGGCTTCTTTCCAGCTTTTATTGCCCATGCGTTACTAATCGTGCTGATTCCGATCGTTGCTGACGCATATGAACGAAAAGACTTTGCGACACTGCACCACTATTTGAAACTATCGATGATCGTAACCGTCTTTTACGGTGCACCTGTCGTTCTCATGTTTTATGCATTCGCAGAACCGATTACGAACTTGTTTTTTTGAAGCATCGTCGGCTCACATTTATTTGCAAATACTCGTTCCTTACTTTATCTTCCAATACTTTGCCACACCGCTCCAAGCTTATCTGATCGGTATTGGCTTAGTGAAAGACGCGTTCATTCACTCCTTATATTCAACGAGCATTTCCTTTGTCTTAATGATCGTCCTCGGGTCCATGCAAAGCTTGCAAATGGACGGAATTATCCTCGGAATGAACATGGGTGCCGTACTGCTCACACTGCTTCACTATGTAACGATTTGTAAAAAAACTCGGATTAAACGTTATGATGGGACGCCAAGAAGCGCTGCCTTCGTGAAGGTGGAATCTAGGATGAACAACCGATGAAAAACATCGACCACTGAATCAGGTGGTCGATGGGTTTGATTTGTAACTATGAGTAGAGCTTTGACTTATAAAAAATTAGCAAGGCTGAAAAACGTAAGAAGCCCCAGAATAACCCCGGTCGTTGTGACAACCGTTTTCTTATCCAGTGATCCCCGGCTAATTCGAATTTCCATTAATGGAATTAAGACCAGCATTGTTGAAAGCAAGATGAGTAAGAGTATCGGAAACCATAAATGATTCTGATGAATATAGCTCGCAAGATCTGGGCGAGAGTCTAGGATATAAGCTACTGCTAACATTCCTCCAAAACCACCGATATACACGAACCATCTCAGCCGTCGCCACCGGCGATCCGCAGGCGTACGACTCTGTTTCTCGTTATCGATGGATCGTTTCCCTTCTACTAAAGAATTAGCCTTTAGCAAGAATCTGTCTAACTCGTTAATCCCCTCTTCCAAAAACTCCTCTTGCATTTGGAGTTCATCAAATGAATAGAGCCATTCCCCTTCTGTAAAGAAATCCAATAACGTCTGATCCGTGTACTTAAACTTCGCTTTTTGATAGACCGCATCAAATGCATATTTACGTTCTTTATTCGTTCCAATTGCCTGTTGAAAACGCTCACGAGGTACGACAAATAATCGTGGTTTCTTCTGTGAGAATTCAAACATCTTCTCATAAAATTGATCATCATGAAAGGTAATTGAGATTTTGACTTGGTAAGGTTTTCCCTTCATCTCATCGGTTATTTTACTCGCCGTTAACGTATAAGGTTGCATCCGTCCCTCCTCAAAATAATTGATCACTCAGCTTTTTACTGCTTGTTCTTTACTTACGTTTTAGCCTTTCAGTAGTTTTGATCTAAATATTTTTTTATTTTCCATCATTTTAGCAAACCTTTACTTATTTTGCATGAATTCAAGATAAAAACATTCCTGTAGAAAACCTTACAAAAATCCCAACCGATTGCCAATTCCCTGATACAATCACCCAATACAAAAAGGGAGTGTGTCGCTATGTCTAATGTGATGAGAGAAACGGTTACTGCAAAGCCTGTACAAACTGCAACACTACCATGGTGGAAGTCTTGGGGACCTGGCGCAATTGTCGCTGCATGCATTATCGGCCCAGGAACCGTGACAACCGTATCTGTTGCTGGGGCAGAGCTTGGCTTTCAAGTCGCTTGGATTCTTGTTCTTGCTTGTCTTGTCGGGTATTTCATTCAACGTCCTGTCATCAATTGGACGGTCGCCACTGGGACTAGTGTACTTGAAGGCATACGTGACGAAGTGAGTGTTTTCTGGTCAAAAGCAATCTTCTTCGGATTATGGCTCGGGGCACTGGCATTCCAAGCTGGTAATTTTATCGGAGCTTCTATGGCTATGAACCTGCTGTTTCCTTCTATTCCGATGCTCGCCTGGGTTTCGCTGTTATCTGTAATGGCCATGAGTATCGCTTGGTTTGGCGTGTACAAAGTGCTTGAGAACATAAACCGAATCGTCATGGTCATGCTTGTACTTACATTTTGTCTTACTGCGCTTGTTGCTTTACCCGGTGCCGGTAGTACAGTTAGCCAAGGGTTCACGTTCTCCATTCCACAAGGCAACATCTTGATCATTCTTGCCTTAGTGGCAACAATTCTCGTGCCGAATACGCTAGTGGCACTATCTGGCTTTACGAAGAATAAGTATCGAGATTCAGCGTATTCTAAAGAACAGGTTCGTAAGCTTTCCTTTAACGATTTAAAGATCAACTTTACGTTACTCGCACTTATTTCAATTGCGATTTTACTTTCTTCAGCAACAGCATTTTATGGGTCTGGTCAAACAATCGCAAGTGCAGGCGATATGGCCGTTCAACTTACGCCAATTCTCGGCTCTTTTGCAACCATCTTCTTTGCGGTCGGTTTATGGACCGCAGGATTCTCATCTGGACTCTTTAACTTAACGGTGCAACCGATGTTGTTTGGGCATGCCTTCAAGCGATCCGAAGATCCAAGTGCAAAAGTAAATCGCATTATCCTCATCGTGACCGGCATGATCCGATTGCCCTCGTTTGGCTGTTCGGCGGTTCACCAATTGAACTCATTATATCTGCCAAGCGATAAACGGTTTATTATTACCGATCCTCACCGTCGTGTTGTTTATCTTAACGAACAAGAAAGATCGCATGGGACAATTCAAAAACACAGCAACAAGCAACATCATCAATGTCCTAATCATCGGACTCGTAACCATCCTTGCGGTTCAGGTGTTTGTGGATTTCTTCTAGCCGTAGCTATGTGACGTTAGGGTATTAAATAACTTATTGTATATAGATATTCTATTTGAGATTTTATACAGTGGATGACCTCATCCTTACCATGGATGCGCTCACTTATTCGAGCCTCATTGGTACTAACCGCCAGAACAATTATTCTTACTGCTAGACGCTCTCTCTTCTAAGGAGCAGTTGTGATTACCGAACATGACGTGCCAAAATTTATCGATTATACCAAATTTACATTGTTAGAAAAAGTTTTGAATGAATGACGAGCAAGCGAGTCTGTGGTGACTATACTAGCAGACTCGCTTTTCATGTGTATGATTTCGAATGTCGTTCTCCTGTCCTAAAAAATGTAAATATGCCATCCATTTTTATACTCTCTTGCACCCTCTAACCGTTCAACCTTTGTCAATTTCAAAGCTAAAGGCCTCATGTTTACTTCCCTTTGATTTTGACCAAGCTATCGGATAAGAGAGGGGAGATTGTTTTGAGTTCTAAGAAGAAACGACTACTAGACAAATTTAAAATAGAAAATTCAACGAATAAACTGGTTCGTGGAAATAACTTGAAGAATGGCAAGCCCTATTCTCATTATGTTTACGAACCAGAGAAAAACGAAAAGAGAAAGGGATCTTAACATCCCTTTCTCTCTTTTTTTATTTAATATACTTGTCCGCGATTTCTTTCCCCAAATGGAGACGGCTAATTCGTTGTTCTACTGTTTCTGAAGAGTCCATTGATTGTGGGTCTCTGTATTTTGCAAGTATGGCTTCTCTTCGACGTTTCCTTTGAGTTGGGGATAACCGGCGTGCTTTTGTCGCTACTTCGCTTTGCATAAAACAGCTCCCCTTTCTACTAGTTAGAAATCAACGATTTATAACCCATTACCCTATCATTCTTACTCATAATCATACTCCACTATATCTAACATTTCAATTTCGTTCTTCACCACTTCTGCATAATGAATAAGGCCTTTAAGTGTATTCGTATCCAAATCATCAAACAGATCTTCGATGTTTCTTGAAACTACGATATACACCGTTTGTTCGAAAGGGATAATCAATTCATCATCCTCTACCACTTCTTCTACTTTTGTTTCAGCAATCATTAAGTTCGTTGATTTTCTTTTGATTCGATTTTTATAGGCGATCTTTTGTGTACCTTCTAAATGCTGAAGGTCTGCGATTAATAAGTTTTGCCCTTTAGTAAAATCATGACTTTCAGTATATACTTTCACTTCAATTTCATGATCGTCATATGCCGCTCTTAATTGCGTTTGGTACGACCTCATAACTTCCGTCAAGATCGCCAAATGAGACCTTCGATCCTCGGCTCTCATTTTAGCTAAGGCATATCTATGAGATTCGATGACTTTAGATAAGTAATTGATCGTCTGACCTGCCTTTTTCTCGGCAATTTCATTCGTATCAAATTCAATCTCAACATTAAAAAAACGAATTTTCTTTGATGATACAAGAAGAAGAGCATTCGTAAAGAAAAAAAACCAAATACTAGAACGATTGCCGCGCCTAAAAACCCAACTATGAAGGGAGCAATATAGTACTGATTTGCAGATAGATCCTCGATTAAGGGGTTATTGAAATAATTTATTGTTGTGATTATAAAAGCGAAAAAAGACAACACGATAAAAAACATATAGCTTCCGATCCTAATCATCTGGCGATGTTTAGGTAACTCATTTTGTAGATTTAATAAGAAAAGCTTAAAAGCTCTCATATATCAGATCCCCGCTTCTTGTTTGTAAAGAAGTTGTGTTACATGAGTTTCTATCATATCTCTATGAGTTTAAATCTTCCGTTAATCCTATAATTACATTGTATAGCAAAAGCCCACCAGCAACATATAGACAATTCAAAAAAATATAATATCTAAGAAGTACTGAATTTCCCGTTCATCTTCAAACCCGTAACATACATGCTCACACAAAGCGTAAGCTACATTCCTATGTCCATATCACTTGTGCTATACTGCGAGATAGATTAAGCATGAAAGCAGGGATATTTTGACGACAAACGCCTGTTTACAGACGATTCGCTCTTATTATTCATCGTTATCGGACAAAGAGAAGAAGGTGGCCGATTTCATTTTGTCTTCTCCGGATAAAGCGGTCTACTTTTCAATTTCAGAACTTGCGGAAGCCAGTGGTGTTGCAGATGCTACGGTGTACCGTTTCAGCAAGCGTCTCGGTTATCAAGGCTTTCAAGATTTAAAAATCTCACTCGCCAGACAAATTGTAAAAGAAGAAGCCAACATTCATGAGTCGGTTTCTTTCGAAGACGACGTGTCAACACTTGCTTCCAAAATCTTCACTGAACATAAGCGTGCCATGGATGATACATTGGCGCTTATTAATGAAGAAACGTTGCAGACAGTGGCGACAATCATTACCCAAAGCAAGCGCATTGACCTCTATGGGTCCGGTGGTTCTGGGGTTGTAGCCGAAGATGCTTATCACAAATTCATGCGATTTGGCATTCCGATTCAAGCGTTCAGCGACAGTCATCAGCAAATGATGAGTGCCTCCTTATTAACTGAAGGCAGCACAGCCATTGGGATTTCGAATAGCGGCAGTAATCGCGATGTCGTAGACGCACTAAAAACGGCAAAAGCAGGCGGTGCTGTTACAATAGCGATATCTGGGCATACCTCTTCGCCATTAACAAAGGTTGCGGATTACACATTAACGACGAGTGCCAGAGAATCCCTATTTCGTTCTGAAGCCATGGCATCGAGGATGGTTCAGCTCGCATTAATCGACGTACTTTATGTATTGTCTGCCTTGCAACTAAAAGACACGACACTTCATAATTTAGATAAAATTCGAGAGTCCATCGCTACGAAAAGATACTAAGACGCAAAAAAAGAGAGCATCTTTGCTCTCTTTTTGCGTCTGTTAATTGAAGAAGAAACTGAGGATAAATACGACGAGAAAACCTACTCCGCCGATAATTGTTTCCATGACCGTCCAAGACTTTAACGTGTCCTTTTCTGACATTCCTAAGAATCGGTTAACGAGCCAGAATCCTGAGTCGTTCACGTGAGACAATACGGTTGCACCACACGCAATCGCGACTGCAATGAGCGCAAGTGAGGGTTGCGTCAAATCAACAAGGTTCACAATTGGCGCGATGAGCCTGCTGCTGTTAGCATTGCTACCGTTGCTGAACCTTGCGCCACTCGCACACCCGTTGCAATTAGAAAGGCAAGTAGGACGAGTGGGAACCCAGAATTTGCCATGAGCTCACCCATCACATCACCAACACCGCTTTGGATCAGAACTTCGCTGAATACCCCGCCGGCTCCTGTAATTAAGATCACAATACCAGCTGGCTCGAGTGCTTTTGTAGACATATTCTGTAATTCTTCTTTCGATACACCACGTTTTCTCCCTAGGAAGTGGAGCGCAAACAGCGTTGCAATAATTAATGCTAAGAACGGGTGACCAAGAAACATAAGAATTTCCTGAAGAAGTCCCTCTTCTAAGAATTGTTCACCGATCGTGTTTGCCAAAATTAATAGAAGTGGCAATAAGATAATGAACAGAATCAGTTTGAACGAAGGCATATTCTTATTCTCTTGCCCTTCCGCTTCCGCACGTTCAATGACGTGGTCAGGTACAGGAACGTGAATCCGATTTCCGATGTAACGTCCAAACAACGGTCCACCGATAATCATCGCAGGGATTCCTGCGACAAAACCAAAGATCAGCATCCACGCTAAATCTACACCTAGAATTTGCGCAACTGCAATCGGTCCCGGTGTCGGAGGGACGAAGCTGTGAGCGACAGCTAACCCTGCCAAAAGGGGAATCGCATAAAACAGCAATGATTTTCCAGTTCGCATCGCTAAGCTGTAAACGATTGGAATAAGAATTACGAGCGCGACATCAAGGAATACTGGGATCGCGACGATTAATCCGGTAAAACCGAGTGCCCACTGCGCACGTTTCTCACCAAACGTATCAATGAGGGTGAACGCGAGTCTTTCAGCACCGCCAGACGTTCGGAGCACTTCACCAAACATCGCACCAAGCCCAACTACAATCGCGATAAAGCCTAGTGCCCCGCCCATGCCTTCCTCGATTGTCTCAAGTAGCGACATCGGATCCATACCAGCCATCAACCCAATAAAGATACTCGCTAACAAAAGAGCCAAAAACGCTTGCATTTTGGAGCGTATAATTAAGTATAAAAGTAAGCCGATCCCTAAGATCGTAATAAGAATTAAACTTACACCTGACATGTTTTATCCCTTCTTTTATCCAGTTATTCTTTGTCTACCACTCTGCAATGCTACGGTCTTCATGTCTCCACACAGGGTTACGCCAGTTGTAACCTTCTTCGCTCATTTTGCGGACGTGGTCCTCATTAATATCGATGCCAAGCCCTGGTCTATCAGGAATTTTCACATGTCCATCTTTATAATTGAACACCGTTGCATCGGTGAGATAATCAAGTAAGTCCGACCCTTGGTTATAGTGAATGCCAAGGCTCTGTTCTTGAATAAAGGCATTGTGGCACGTTGCGTCCACTTGCAGGCAAGAAGCCAGTGCAATCGGACCGAGTGGACAATGAGGTGCAGCCGCAACATCAAATGCTTCAGCCATGGAAATAATTTTCTTATTCTCCGTAATCCCACCGGCATGTGACAAGTCTGGTTGAATGATATCCACATAACCATCTTTAAGAATCGTCTTAAAATCCCACTTTGAGTACATGCGCTCGCCTGTAGCAATTGGAATGACCGTATGATTCGCAATCTCGCGCAACGCTTCATTGTTCTCTGGTAGTACCGGCTCTTCAATGAACATCGGGCGGAACTCTTCTAATTCTTTCGCAAGAATCTTCGCCATCGGCTTGTGAACTCTGCCGTGGAAGTCGATGCCAATGCCGATATAGGGGCCAACTGCTTCGCGAATCGCTGCTACATTCTCCAACACACGGTCAATTTTTTCATAAGAATCGACATACTGAAGTTCATCCGTTCCATTCATCTTCACTGCTGTAAATCCTTGGTCGACAACCTTCTTCGCTTCCTTACCCACTTCTGAAGGACGATCGCCGCCAATCCATGAATAGACTTTAATCGATTCTCGAGCTTTCCCGCCTAACAATTCATGGACAGGTGCTGAATAATATTTTCCTTTGATGTCCCAAAGCGCTTGGTCAATCCCGGAAATGGCGCTCATCAAAATCGGACCGCCACGATAGAACCCTGAACGATACATCACATTCCAATGATCCTCAATATGAAGTGGGTTTTTCCCAACAAGATATTCCATCAGCTCGTGAACTGCCGCTTTCACCGTTGCAGCACGGCCTTCAATGACCGGTTCTCCCCAGCCAATCAACCCTTCATCTGTTTCGACTTTAAGAAACAACCAGCGTGGTGGCACTTGAAACAATTCATAACTTACGATTTTCATAAATTCTCTCCCTTTCCCTTATTGTAAGATTGCTTTCCTTTAATGATTGCGCTTTCAGAGACAATATTGAAAAATAATCATCTTCACTTCGTCTTCTGCACTGACGACTAAGCTGCCAATGCCTGTGAACGCTGTGCAGATATCTACTAGATATGAAAGCCTCCTTTAAATCACATATATCATCTAACATTCTGTATATGATTGAGAGAATCGCTCATCTTCTTTATGGAATCGTAACCATTTTTTTCTGTAATTGTATGAATCGTATCATTAAGCGACATAAAATGAAATATATTTTCTTATTTTAATTTACAAATGAAAATAATTTTAATAACATACAAGTAACACCACTACTTGGAGGCGTTTTTTTTATGAACGTAGGAATTATCGGATTAGGGAAGATGGGATTGCCCCTTTCCCTACAACTTATCGACCGTAGCATCGATGTCGTTGGAATGGACCAACAAGAAGAAACGATGAACGCTTTAAGAGAAGCTGGCGGTCAAGCCGCAACTACAATTGACGAATTGCTAAATAAGCTCGAAACGCCACGAACGATCATTTTGCTCGTTCCTGCCGGTGAAATTACCGAGAGTGTATTTCAAGAACTCCGTGAAAAGCTGTCACCAAATGATCTAATCATTGATGCAGGGAATGCTCATTACCGAGATACATTACGTCGCCATGAACAATTAAAAGAGACTGGAATTCTGTTCGCGGACAGCGGAACTTCTGGCGGAGTATCTGGTGCTAGAAATGGTTTATGTGCGATGGTTGGGGCAGACGAACAAGCCGCTGATCGCGTAAAGGAAATTTCGAAGTGATCACAATCGAAAATGGTTTTTTACTTACCGGAAAAGTAGGAAGCGGTCATTATTTGAAAATGATTCACAACGGCATTGAATACGGCATGATGCAAAGCATTGGAGAAGGGTTTGAGTTACTGGAAAAAGGCCCGTTTGAATATGATTATCATAGCGTCGCGGATATGTGGAACCACGGTTCTGTCATTCGTGGATGGCTCATGGAATTAACCGCAGAAGCTTTCAAAGAAGAGCCGAAGCTTGATAGCATTAAAGGGGTAATGCATTCTTCTGGAGAAGGAAAATGGACAGTGGAAGCCGCTCTTGACTATCAAGCCAGTGCGCCAGTGATCGCCATGTCACAATTAATGCGTTATCGTTCCCTAGATGAAAATCCATTTCATGGAAAAGTTGTTGCTGCACTAAGACATCAATTCGGCGGGCATGCCGTAGAGAAAAACGAGTAACGAAAAGCAGGTGATCTAGATGCATGTTGATTATATCGGTGTTGACACCGGCACAACCGGTGTAAAAGCGGTCGTATTCGACGAAAAAGGTCAGGAGAGGTATAAAGCATACGAAACGTATCCGATGCAGAGTCCAACTCCCGATGCTGCCGAACAGGACCCTGATCTTATTTATAAGAAGACCATCTCTGTTCTTGAGCAAGCCATCGCCTTTTCTAATGAAGATGTACATGAACTTCGTGCAGTCAGCTTTAGCTCTGCCATGCACAGCCTGATGTGTGTCGACAGTCAAGGGCGACCATTAACGAACCTCATCACCTGGGCGGACAAAAGAAGTTCAGCCGAGACGAAAGCATTGCAACATTCGGATTCTGGTCAGCAGTTCTATGAACGTACCGGTACACCGATTCACCCAATGTCTCCTTTTGCAAAGCTCTTATGGCTGAAAACGCATAAACCTGAGCTTCTCAATCGTACTGCCAAAGTGATTGGTATTAAAGAATACATCTTCTATCAGCTCTTCGGTGAATTCGTCATGGATGAATCAATTGCTAGTGCGACAGGTTGATGAACATTCATGAACGTGCGTGGGATCAAGAGATCGTGACCTATGCTGGGATTACGATCGAACAACTTCCAGAACTCGTACCAACGTCTTTTACATTTTATAAGGATCATATTCCTTATATCATCGGTGCGAGTGACGGCGTTTTGTCAAACCTCGGAGTCGGTGCTATCAACGAAGGAGAAGTTGCGTTAACGATTGGTACGAGTGCTGCCATAAGAAGCGCCTCTTCCACACCCCATGTAGATGCGAAAGGAAGGACGTTCTGTTACTTACTCACTGACGACCTTTGGATTATCGGTGGACCCATTAATAATGGAGGCATTGCGCTGCAATGGGTCGTGGAAGAACTCGTAAAAGATGAAACCGTCTCTAGTGATCAAGCAGTAGAAACGGTATTAGCGTTAGCTGACCGTGTCCCTGCTGGATCAAACGGGTTGTTCTTTATACCATTTCTTACCGGAGAACGGGCACCGCTTTGGAACCCTGAAGCGACGGCTTCATATATTGGTCTGACCCGTACACATACGCGAGAAGATATGATTCGTGCGGCACTTGAAGGGGTTACGTTTAATATTTACAGCGTGTTACTCGCCTTACAAGAATTAATTGGATTTCCTGGTTCCATCTATGCTTCCGGAGGCTTCTCTCGCTCAGAGACTTGGAAGCAAATGGCAGCAGACATCTTCGACCAGCCGCTTCATTTCGCGAAGTCTTACGAAAGCTCCGCGCTCGGCGCCGTCATTCTAAGCATGTATACACTCGGCGACATTGAGTCACTTTCTCATTTCAAACAGCATCAACACGTGGATGAGAAAGTGATCCCAAACGAAACTTCGACATCACTCTATCGCGATTACAGCTCATTGTATCTCGAATTAATCCGAAGCTTATCTCCACATTATGAGCGTCTGTATGCGTTGCAACAGAAAAAAAGGCGTTCGGATCTAGGTATAAAAGTCGCTCATTGATCCATAATGAGCCGAACTTTTTTATGTCACGCCCCTTTACAGGATGCTGATCTTTTTACAACTTCGACACATGCACTTCCGGCTTATTTCCCCTGTTCCACGTACCGTCTAATGCCCGCTCAATCTGAGCACCAAGCTGCAAAAGTAACCCATCATTCGCTTGGCGAGTTAAGAAATGCATACCGAGTGGTAGCCCGTTCTCTAGTGTTGCCATCGGCAATGAGATACCTGGGATCCCTGTCACGTTTGCGATCGGGGTGAATGAAAAGATGCTCCACAAATTCTGGAACCAGTCATAGACGTTTGGCTCCTCACTTGTTGTCATGTACTCTTTCGTACCGACTTTCGGAGTCGGTTTCGCCATAGTCGGGGTAAGAATGATATCCCACTCTTGTAAGAATGTTCCAACTTGACGAGACACATCATTAAATTGCGCTTGCATCGCCGCACGCTTTGAATACGTTGCATCAATGCCTTCTTCCCATACACGAATACACATCGGTTCTATCAAGTCTGAAGGAGGTTCTTTTAGCCCTTTTTGTTCCATTAAGCCTGCGATTACTTGGGAGAAGTTCATAATGTAACAGTCCGTTTGCGCTTGGTAGGCTTTATAGAAATCAACCTTCGGTGTTTGCCATTCAACGTGGTGACCAAGGCTTTCTAGAAATTCAGCTGTACGGGTCAATTCAGAGACGATGTGTGGATCGGCTTTATAATCGCCCCATTCATGAGAGACCGCAATACGCAGTGGCTTCGGATCATGTTCAATCGAGCTCGAATACGATTGTTCAGGCGCCCAATATGGCATAAACTCTCCAGGCGCACCTCCTCGGCATTCATCATAAAATATGGCAGAATCACGAATCGTTCTCGACACACACCCTTGTGTTGAGACGACACCCATCAAGTCTGACCCATTCGGACTGACCGATAACACACCTCGGGATGACTTCATACCGATAATGCCATTGACGCCAGCAGGAATGCGGATCGATCCCCCACCGTCTGATGCATGTGCCAACGGTACCATTCCTGCTGCGACGGCTACCGATGAGCCCGCTGATGAACCGCAACTCGTATAGTCTTGGTTCCACGGATTACGAGTCACATAAAGCTCTGGATTTTCCGCCGAGCTACACAAGCCATACTCTGGTGTTGTCGTTCTCCCAATCACATTAAGCCCAGATTTGCGAATCTTTGACGTTAAGAAACTATCTACTTCCGCTCGATTTCCTTGCATTAACTTAGAGCCCATCTCTTGGAGTCTACCAGCAAGCGTAGGTCCTAAATCTTTCATTAAGTATGGAACCCCTTTAAATGAACCTTCAAGGTTCGTCCCGTCTTTCGAAGGTTCTCTACGACATCTTCAAACACTTCAATAACACTTCTGACGTGATCATCCAATGCACGAATCGCTTCATGCGACTGTTTCGCCACTTCACTAGCCGTAACGTCACCTTTTTCAATAAGTTCCGCAAGACCTACAGCATCATAACGTTCCAACTCAGTCCAACTCATCGCTTTGTTCAATGTGGTCACTCCATTCTCGTTGTATGGGTAGGTATAGAGCTCGCATCTACTTCTATATGTAATTACGGATTGCACTGTAAATTTCCTGCTGGTTTCATCGTTTCATTATAGAAAAGTTTATGAGAAGGTGGGGAGAGTTTGGTAGGGGATCTGTCATGGGGATGAAAAGGGGCAATAGAATGCAGCCTACTACTTTATGATTTCAACAAACTGATTCCTGAAAGCAATAACGTACACGTTTAAATTCAACCGCAAATTCAATTCCCCACTTGACATTCAAAGTCTAACATCTATAATTTACAAAAAGATGGGAATTATAGATATCCTTTCCTATTCCAACTGTCTCATAGTACCAGAAGTGAATATTACTTTGTAAGCGCTTAATATGTATATCGTACTTACACCTTAGATTAGATTCTACTTTTAAGATTCCAATTATCACGATCCATTAAATCTACCGAGGTGATCTACTATGTATGCTGAAAAGCAAATGAACTACAATCAATTAAATTCAACATTCTCTTGGGACGAAGCCTATCAAGCGTTTGATTGGAATCCAGAGGAGAAGTTTAACATGGGTCACGAATGTTGTGATCGTTGGGCAGAGAATCATAGCCGAATCGCGGTTTATTGGGAAGACGAGTCTGGTAAACAAGTCGAATATACATTCAAACAGCTACGTGACAAATCAAACCAACTGGCGCATGCCTTAAAGTCTCTTGACGTAAAGAAAGGTGACCGAGTGGCATGTCTTCTAGGTAAGGATATCGAACTTGTCGTTACCGTTTTAGCGACATGGAAAATCGGTGCCATCTATGTTCCTTTATTTACAGCTTTCAACTCCTCCGCAATTTCTTATCGGTTGGAAAACGTTGAGAGCAAAGTCCTCATTACTAATCATGAACAATCTCAAAAACTATCAACGATTGATCACTCAAGTAAAGTCATCGTCATCGACAACCCAGATACTCCCTCACTCGACTTTCACTCGCTCATTAATGAATTTCCTGAAGACTACGACGTTGAAGAAACATCGTTAACCGACCCTTGTGTCATTCAATTCACTTCAGGATCAACAGGCATGCCAAAAGGAGCCGTGTACGCTCACAAAATCTTACTCAGCACTTACCCGTATTCGAAATACGGAATTGCCTATGAAGAAGGCGATATCTTTATGGGTGGCGCCGACCCTGGATGGGCATATGGCTTGCAGAATTCGATCTTCAACCCATTAAGTTTTGGAATTCCGATTGTCATGTACAAAGGTCGTCCAAATAGCGAAACTTATTATCGCTTAATGGAAAAATACAATGTGACGAACTTCGCCTATGCGCCTACTGCCTATCGAATGATGGTACAAGATGGCCCTGAGCATATCACTAAACATTCGCTATCAGTGAAGAAATTAAGCAGCGCTGGAGAACCACTGAATGCAGAGGTCATTCGCTTTTTCAAGAAGCATCTTGGTATAACGATTCATGATCATTACGGTGCAACCGAGGTCGGTATGGTCATCAACAACTACCATGCGATTACGATGGAGATTAAAAACGGCTCCATGGGATTCCCAACGCCTGGATTTACCATTTCACTACTTGATGCACAAGGGAATCCAACACCTGACGGTGAAGTCGGTGAAATCGCGATTGACACAACGAACCATGGCTATTACTTCAAAGGATATTGGAACAATGAAGAGAAAACCGCAGAAAAAATGAGCGGAAAGTGGTTCCTAACCGGAGATCTCGCATTAAAAGATGAAGAAGGATATTACTGGTTCCAAGGTCGATCCGACGACATTATTACAAGTTCCGGCTACCGAATCGGACCATTCGAAGTCGAAAGCTCTTTACTCGAACACCCCGCCGTCTCAGAAGCAGCCGTCGTCGGTGAACCAGACGAACAAAAAGGCGAAATTGTCAAAGCTTATGTCGTCTTAAGTAAACACTCTAGCCCTAGCGATGAGCTCGGTGAAGAACTAAGTCTGCACGTAAAAACGAACTATCCAAGCATCAATACCCAAGAAAAGTAGAGTTCTTGAATGAATTGCCTAAAACGACAAGTGGGAAGATTCAGCGGTTTAAATTGCGACAATAAACGTTTAGATTATTTCTTAGCTCGATATTTCTATACTCTTACGAAGCATTAAAAACCTCTCCAACTCTGGAGAGGTTAATTTTTTTGAACTGGCGCCTCACTAAGAAGCATTTCCCTTAACTTATATTTCTCAATCTTATTCGTCGGTGTACGAGGGATCTCCTCAATGAACCGAATATACGTAGGCACCATGTATTTCGGCATTTGTTGGATGCACCAAGTTTGTAATTCATCTTCAGAAATCGTTGCGCCTGGTTTTCGTTCACAATAGATAGCAACGTCGTCTTCATCCCCTTGCTTTGCGGGAATTGGGAACGCTGCGGTTAAATTAATGTCCTCATGGCCATTGATGATATCTTCTAGCTGATAAGAGGAGATCTTCTCACCTCGACAACGAATGACACTTCCTAGACGATCGACGAAATAGTAGTAACCATCTAATCCAAGGTAGCCTGCGTCTCCGGAGTGGAACCAGAGGTTTTTAAATGCTTTTGTCGTTGATTCTGGTTTATTAAAATATTCCGTCAGAATTAGTGACGGTAATTGAGGGCGAAAGCGATTTGACCAATAACGCCTGGCGGTTGTTCCTCATCGTATTCATTTAAAATCGCCAATTCAAAATGGGCATTTGGCTTTCCCATAAATCCTTTTTCGTTGACTTCATCCCCCCGCATGATTGGTACACCGTCGTCTTTTAACAAGGCTATCATCTCATCTAAGGTATAGCCCCTTCGTAAATAGCCAGGTGTGCCTTTGCCATCAAGTCCATGTACGATTGCCGAAGACAGTGGATTGCCCACTTCCGTTTGCCCGAATCCAGACGTGATCACATCAAATCCGAAGCGATGAGCGACTTCTTGATGATACTTCGGAAGGGGCTGCATGTGTACTTTGTTTAACGTGTTTTCACGGTCGGTGTTTTTCGTCTCCGCATTCATGAGCCATGGAATCATAACATCTAGTAAGATTGCACAGGTCGCTTGACTATCTTTGATCCGTTTCCAAAATTGCGTCGGGCTGAATTTATCATACAGGGCAATTCCAGCTCCTACAAAAGCAGCTCTCGCAATGTTCGCAAACGCTCCGCCAACGTGATACAACGGTAAGTCATTGTATACAACGTCTTCTCTCGTCACGAGTCTACGAAGCCCGCGTGTGTATCCGTACACCCAGCGGTGCGATTGGACAACCCCTTTCGCTGGACCTGTCGTCCCTGACGTATAAATGATGTTCGCCATATCAAAATAGTTCAACTCAACACTCGGATTATTACGGTTTTCAGAAACGACTAAGCTCCAATCTTTCTCATTATAAATTGAATGAAGGTGCTCCTTTGCAGAAGATTCCTCATAATCATGGTCGCGAAATGATGGACTGTATACAATTGCATTGACGCACGGCACATCGTACGCAATGTCATTAAGTCGTCCGACCATAGAACGCTCAGTCATTAAAATAATCGGATTCGTATCGTTTAAAGGATAGCTAAGTAGCTTTCCTTTAAAATTGAAATTAATTGGGCAGAACACTGCACCGCACTTCCAAATCGCAAACATCGCCACTGTCGTCATGAGTGGGTTTTTCATGAAACTGAAATGCGATCCCCTTTCGCAATCCCTTCTTCTAACAAACCGTTCGCCACTTGATTGACCCGTTCGTTAAAGGCTCTATATGTCAACGTTTTCCGTTGCTCTCCGTAATAGACAAACGTATGGTTCGGTTGAATCGCTGCCCAATGCTCCATTTGTCGATGAACTAACTCTTCTTGCGTTCCAAAGCTATTCATCCAATTCCTCCTATCATCCTTTGAGTTTGACAATAACGTCGCCTTCTTGAACGAAGTCTCCTTCTTGTTTCAACACTGCTGAAACCACTCCTTCGACCTCTGCTTCAATCGGGATTTCCATTTTCATTGATTCCAATATGGCGACTTCATCCTTTACTTTAACGACGTCTCCTGGTTTTACGAGCACTTTCCAAGCACTCCCGCTCATAGATGCTTTAATGTCTGGCATGGTTATTCTCCTTTTCAAGTCTTGTACGTAAGACTTCTTTTTTTATTTTTCCTGTTGTCGTTAATGGCATTGCATCAACGAGAATGACTTCTGGTACTTTATAGCCTGAAAGATTTTCTTTTAGAAACTTCTCAATCTCTGTTTGTGTCGCTTGTGAACGTAGTTGAATAAATGCAATTGGAATCTGCCCTTTATCGTCGTCTGCTTTGCCGACAACAGCGCAAGCATTGACGTGTTCATGGCGACTAATGATGTGCTCCAGCTCTGCCGGGAACACGCTCATTCCGTTTACTTTTAACATGTCTTTCTTGCGACCAATGTAGTGTAGATAACCCGCTTCACTCATTACACCGATGTCACCGGTGTAAAACCACTCTCCGAACGTCTCGTCTTTGCCCCAATACCCTTTCATTAGCGACGGTGTTGAGATGGCAATTTCCCCTTCTTGTTCGAGTGGTAAACGATTCTTCGTTTCGAAATCTACAATCTTTACTTTCGTTCCAGGCATTGGTAAACCGACGAAAATCGGCCGACTTTCTAAATCGAAATGGCTCGTTTGCATGCCTTGCGTGAACGTATCACTCGTATGGGTTTCGGTCATGCCAAATGACGTCTCGCGCATGATCGTACCCGTTGCTTTGAACCATCGTTCTCGGTAGTCTTTCGTTACTTTTTTTTATGAAGGAACTGACCGTCGTCATTGTAAGTGACGATAAATCACGATCATGAAACGTTTCGTCTTCCATCAACTGCACGATGTTGTCGGTCACGCCGCCAAATGAGGTGACCTTATACGTTTCAATTGCTTGAAACACAGCTTCTTTGTCCCATCGGTACAATAAAATCAGCGTTGCTCCGCTAAAAACAGGCATAAGAACACCTGCATTTTCTCCTGCGATCCAAAAGACGGGCATATAGCCAAGGCGTACGTCATCTTCACTCAAGTTGTAGTTGTACACGTAACTGTTCGCCATCGTATAAAGCATGTTCCTTTGTGTATGCATGCACCCTTTAGGCATTCCTGTCGTACCGCCCGTATAGTTGAGGGCAGCTAACGTATCGAGTGAACTGTAGTCATCGTGTAGCGGTGCAACGGTCTGCACTTCCGTAACCCAATCATCCGTCGGCAGTGCGTGTAACTTTGCGGTCTTCAAATCAGGATGTAGCGGAAGTGTCGGATGTTCCACGATGTATTCGGACAAAGATGTTGTCACAATCGTTTCAATTCCTGCTAACACTTGGCTAATGGAATCATAAAGCGTTTCAAGCGTAATCACAGCAACGGTCCCGCTATCTTCTAGTTCGTGGCGAAGCTCATGTTCTTTGAACATCGGATTTACAGGAACATGAACCGCACCAGCAGCAAGAATACCGTAGAAAGCAATAATAAACTGAGGACAATTTGGCAAATAAACAGCTACCCGGTCCTCCGTGCTTACGCCTTTACTCCGAAGGTACGCTGCAACACGTTGGCTACGATCATAAAGCTCCGCAAATGAAAGTTCATAGCCGTAATAATTAATGCACGTTTTCGTTGGCGTCTCCACAGCACGTCTTCTTAAATACTCGGTGAGTGGAACTTCTCCAAATGGATACGTCGCTGCTTTCGGTAAGCCTTCTGGCCAGGAATCTAGCACGCGCTTTTGCATTTCTTCTTCGTAATCTTGCTCGTTCATATCCACTCCTCCTTATGCTTCCTGCGGTTGTTTCATTTCGGCTTCGCTTACTAAGTGACAAGCAGCGTACGTGCCGTCTCTAGTAACTTGAAGTGAAGGTTCAACTTGCTTACACACGTCCATCACTTTCGGACACCTCGTATGAAATCGACAACCACTCGGTGGATTTTCCGGACTCGGTAAATCGCCTTTTAAAATAATCCGATCTCTGCCACGAAGCTTCGGATCTGGACGCGGTACCGCTGACAGCAGCGACTCTGTGTACGGATGTTTCGGATTTCTAAATAACTCATCCTTACTAGCCACTTCAACGACCTTACCGAGATACATAACTGCGATTCGATCACTAATGTATTTCACCGCTTGGATACCGTGGGCGATGAATAGATACGATACGCCGAGTTCTTTTTGTAAGTCTTTTAGTAAGTTCAACACTTGCGCTTGAATCGAAACGTCGAGCGCTGAGACTGGTTCATCGCAGACGATCAGCGACGGCGATAATGCAATTGCCCGGGCTATTCCAATTCGTTGTCGTTGTCCACCGGAGAACTCTGACGGATATCGCCTTCCATGTTCTGAACGTAATCCGACGCGTTCAAGCAACTCATCGACTCGATTTTGTTGTTCTGCTCTTGAACCGACCTTGTGTAAACGAAGAGGTTCAGCAATAACATCCGACACTTTCATTCTCGGGTTCAAAGAAGAAAACGGGTCTTGGAAAATCATTTGCATTTGCTTACCAAGCTCTCGTTTATCCACGCGGCTTAAATCGTTTCCTTTAAAAGAAACGGTGCCTTCCGTTGGGTCTTCTAGACCGACAATCATTCGTCCGGTCGTTGATTTCCCGCATCCTGACTCACCAACAAGCCCGAGCGTTTCCCCTTTTCCTATCGTTAAATTCATACCATCTACCGCTTTAATCCAGTTTTTCTTTCCTTGAAAGAGTCCGTCTTTCTTCGGATAGTATTTTTTTAGTCTACTAATTTCTAATAGCGGTTCGTTCATCATCCTTCACCCCTTCCACGACAGGATGCCAACACGCAACGTTTCGCCCACCATGATTGGTGAGCAGTGGCTCCTCTTCTTTACAACGATCTGTCCGACGGGTGCAACGATCATAGAAGTTACAGCCCTTTGGCAACTCCTGTGGGCTAGGGACTGTCCCCCGAATTGCTGAAATACGCTCATCACTTTCACCTTCAAGCGTTGGAACACTCGTTAACAGTCCGTTCGTGTACGGGTGCAAGGGCTGTTCAAACAAAGCATACACGTCGGCTTCTTCAACGACTTGCCCGCTATACATGACCACGACCCGGTCCGCCATTTCGGCAACAACTCCTAAATCGTGCGTAATGAGGAGAATACTCACGTCCAGCTCTTGTTGTAAGTCTTTCATAATTTCTAAGATTTGCGCTTGAATCGTTACATCCAAAGCGGTCGTTGGTTCGTCAGCAATTAACAGTTCGGGTTTACAGAGGAGAGCCATCGCAATCATGACTCGTTGACGCATTCCACCAGACAGTTGATACGGATAGTTATCAAGCTGGCGTTTCGGATCCGTAATTCCAACACGTTCAATCATCTTCTCTGCATCTTGCCGAGCCGTTCGGACGTCTGCTGCTTTATGTTGAAGCAACGCTTCGGTCATTTGTTTGCCAATCTTCTTTAAAGGGTTCAATGAAAACATCGGATCTTGGAAAATCATTGAGATGTCATTCCCTCGCAATTTACGAAGTTTACGGTCCGACAACTGCAACAAATTCTCGTCGTGAAAACGTATTTCACTCTCGCTTTCATACTCAATTGATGCCGCATTTAACCCTAAGATTGAAAGTGCAGTAACACTCTTTCCACATCCTGATTCCCCTACGAGAGCAACAATTTCACCTTTATCAATCCGAAAATTCACACCGTTCACGAGCTGACTTCTTAGCTCTCCAGTTTTTTTCAGCAAACGCTCTTAAATTGTTGATTTCAAGTAACGTTTCTCGCTTTGACATTACCCATCCTCCTCTCTACACTTTCTTTAACTTCGGATCAAGCGCAACACGAAGGCCATCGCCCATAATGTTGCCAGCAAGCATCGTCAACATAATCGCGACTCCCGGTGCTAAGATGAGCCATGGTTCATGTACATTAAGCTGTACGCTTGTTGAATCATACCACCCCAACTAATCTGCGGAGACTGTGCGCCAAGCCCTAAGAAACTTAATGATGCCTCGACTAAAATTGCAAAACTCATGTTAAACGATGATTGCACGATGATCGGCGGTGATATGTTCGGTATGATATGTCTCCCCATTGTCCAGAACGCCCCAGCACCTGACACTTTTGCCGCGTACACGTACGCTTCACTGCGGATTTGTAGCGTTTGGCTTCTTGCCAAGCGTGCAAATTGCGGTGTGAAAACAATTCCGATTGCAATCATCGCATTCCACAAGTTCACCCCAAGTGCTGCCGTGATACCTAGAGCTAAAAGGATTGCTGGAATCGCTAAAATTCCGTCTACAATTCTCATAAACACTTCGTCAAAGACCCCGCCAAGATATCCAGATAGAATCCCTAAAGGGACGCCGATGACGAGAGGATAATGATCGCGATCAGTGCCGCCTGAATGGCCGCTTGTGCGCCGTACATCAATCGACTTAACACGTCGCGACCGAGTTCATCCGTCCCGAGCCAATGATCGAGGCTAGGACCGGCCATGACGCGGTCATAGTTCGGTAAATCGGGTGGATACGGTGCCAACCATGGCGCGAACAATGCAACGACAATGAGTAGAACAACAAAAATACCACTAATAAAAGCTGCTCGTTGCCTCATAAAACGGCGGAGCATTTCTTTACCCGTCACGTAGACCCCCCTAGTTATTCATACTTAATTCTTGGATCGAGAAGCGAATAAATGATGTCTGTCGTAAAGTTAATGACAATAATAATTACAACCATGACGAGTACAACGCCTTGTAGCATCGCAAAGTCTCGTTGCATGATCGAATCTACAGCAAGCTGACCAATGCCAGGAATTGAGAAAATCGTCTCCACGACGACCGTTGCGCCCATAAGGTTGCCATATAATATACCGACTGTCGTCACCACAGGTAAGATCGCGTTACGGATCCCATGATGGAAAATCGTCTGCCGAACGGACAACCCTTTGGAGAATGCCGTCCGAATGTAATCGCTTTCAAAAACTTCGATTAATGCAGATCTCATGTGTCTTGTAATCTGCGCCATCCCAACGGCACCGAGTGCGATAGATGGTAGCAACACAGAGCGTACGAAACCGATTGGATCATCAAACAAACTGATAAAGCCTGTCGCCGGCAACCAACCGAGAGATAAACTAAAAACTGCAAGTAACAGCATCGCAAGGAGAAAATTCGGAATTGCTGTCCCCATCGTACTTACAAGTCGAGCGAACTCATCAATCCAACTACCTGGCTTCATCATCGAAACGATCGCCAATGTTGTACCGAACACAAAGGCAATTACAATCGCTGTCGTTACGAGCTGGAATGTGATACCCATCCTTGAAAAAAACAGCCTCTTGAACAGATTCCCCAGTAAAGAACGATTCGCCTAAATCTCCAACGAGTGCGCTCGTCAACCAGTTCCAATATTGAACGAGTAACGATTGATCTAACCCAAGCTGTGCACGTAGTTGCGCCAAATTCTCATCAGAAGCATTCTCTCCAAGTATCGCGAGAGCTGGATCACCTGGAATGAGAAGAATAAACGAAAACACAATAAACGTTGTAATGAAAAGCATTGGAATTACATAGAGCAAACGTTTCGTGAGAAACCGCAAAAACATCGTGTTTTCCCCCTCTCCTTACGGTTCTTTATAAAGCATTTGAAATTTCGGCTTACCGAGCATGTTCGGTTCGTATCCTTTCACGTCAGTACTCATGCCCACGATATCAAGTTGAAATGTTAACGGAATAAATATTGCTTCTTCTTTCAGTCCAATTTCATTGACTTTTCCATAAATCTCTGCGCGTCGTTCAGGATTATCGATTGTACCTGCAGCTTCAGCTAATAAGCTCTCAATCTCCTCAGTCGAATAACTTCCCGTATTGTAATAACTAGATGAGTGGTAGAGCATATTCATCGTCATTTGCGGATCCGGTCTTCCTGTCCACTGTGACAAGAATGAAGGTACAGACTTTTCATCAAAATAGGCGGAGATTCCCGCTTGAACCTCCATCGCTTGACCGTTCACGACAATGCCAACTTCAGATAGCTGATGTCGCAGAATATCAATCACTCGCTCATCATATGCTTCTGGATAATGAGCAATCGTCACTTCTGTCCCAACGAGATTAGCATCCTCTAAGATTTCACGAGCATAATCAGGATCATACAAGTCGTTCAATGCATCATCGTGAACCCAATAACTACTTGGAAACGGCTGATATGCCACTTCTCCTTGCCCAAAGTGAATGGCTTCATTTAAAGCGGCACGATCAATGCCATGTTGCATTGCAAGTCGCACGGACTTCTGATCAAGCGGAGCACTCGTCAGATTTAAATAGAGTATATTGACTGGAACGGCCGAGCCTTCAACAATCGTAAACTTTTCTTCGTCAGACAAGCTCGTAATCTCTCCTGGAGGTAACCTCATTGCAAAATCGATTTCACCGGTTTGCAATGCGTTCATTCTCGTCATTTGATTTGGCATCACTTGAATTTCTAGGATCTCGGCTTTCGGTTCGCTTCATTCCAATAATCATCAAACTTCCGATACGTCAGTTTTTCACCTGTTTCCCAAGCCACGAGTTCATACGGTCCAGCCCCAACTCCCGCTCGTTGAATTTGATCAGGGTTTTGTTCAATCGCTTCTTGGGATACCATCATCCCGCCCTGTCAGCTAGTGCAAGAACAATCGATGAGTCTGGGTATTGCAAGTGAAGACGAACAGTCAGGTCATCAACAACTTCAACAGACTCAACAGCGTTCAAGTCACTAATGTACGATTCTTCTGAAGCGGCTCGTTCGAGATTAAAAGCAACCGCTTCCCCGTCCATCACCGACCCATCATGGAACGTTACCCCGTCTCGGAGACGAAGCTCAAGTGTCGTATCATTCAAATACTCCCACTCTTCTGCTAACCCTGGTTGTGGCAATAAATCTTCATCAAAGGAAACGAGCGTGTCATAGAGCGGATAAAGAAGCGAATGATCACTTCCTGCACTTCCAAACACAGGGTCAAATGTGTTTAAATCGGTGCTGTATGCGACGATTACTTTTTCATGCTCCTTTACTTCGCTTGTGGCACCGACACGTTCATCGTTAGAACAACCTGCTAATGAAAGCGCTGACAAAATTACAGTTCCGAATAGCATCTGATGTGCTGCACGCATACACGATCTCCCTTTCTTACGGTCTCATCGTAAAGCTTGATGGACCGAGCAATTGTGGTAAACGTTTATATGCATCTTCAACCCAATCACACAAAAGCGGTCTCGTATCACGGGGATCAATAATCTCTTCAATCCCAAACGCTTCAGCCGTTCTAAATGGCGAGCGAATCGACTCCATTTTTTTCCATTAATGTTTGTAGCAGCTCTTCAGGGTTTTCACTTTCTTCAAGTTCACGTCGATAAGCGACTTGGACGCCTCCTTCAACCGGCAATGATCCCCAGTCTCCTGACGGCCAAGCATAGCGCTGATGTAAGCCATGACCATTAATCATCCCTGCGCCACCAACTCCGAACACTTTACGTAAGATAATTTCAATCATCGGTACTTGCGCTTGATAAATCGCTGAAATGGCACGAACGCCTTTACGAATCGTTCCTTTTCTCTCCGCATCAACACCGATCACAAGTCCTGGTTGGTCAACGAAGTTACAATTGGAAGGTGGAACGTTTGGCATAAATCAACGAACCGTTCAATTTTTTCACTACTTTCCCTCGTCATTCCGCCACCAAGCACATACGGATCATTCGCTAAGTAACCGACTGGGTGACCATTCAATCGCGCAAGACCGGTAACTGTGCTCGAACCAAAGTGTTTGCCGATCTCAAAGATGCTATTTTCATCTAGCACTTTCTCGAGTAATTCACGTACTTTGTATGGACGACGACGATTTCTCGGAATTGCTTCAATGAGTGATTCTTCGCGACGGTCTCGGGCATCCTCTGACTCCTCAACAGGAGGTAATTCAAAGATGTTGCTCGGCATATAAGAAAGGAACGTTCGCATTTGCATAAATGCATCTTCTTCAGAGGAAGCAATGTTATCCACAGCACCGCTTGCACGGTGAACCGCCGCTCCACCGAGTTCTTCTTTCGTTAAATCTTGCCCCATGCCGAACTTCACGACTTGCGGTCCTGCAACGAAAATTTGTGAAAGTTCTTCAACCATTACTGAAAAGTGAGACGCAGCTACCCGTGCTGCCCCAAGTCCAGCAGTCGCCCCTAGTGCTGCTGCTACGACTGGAACTCTGCCCATGTTTTTGACAACATGGTCCCATGCAGGGTTAACTGGAACATACGTTGAACCGCTAGAGTCTAGGCTCTTCACACTGCCCCCTCCACCCGTTCCATCAACGAGGCGGACCATCGGTAATTGTAGCTCATATGCCATTAATTCGGCATATTCTTGCTTAGCTTTAATTCCACCGTCGGATGCACCGCCACGAACGGTAAAATCATCCGCACCAACGACAACTTTGCGACCGTCGATCTTCCCTGTTCCGAGTAGAAAGTTCGCTGGCATAAATGTTTTTACGTTGCCTTCTTCGTCATACGTTGCTTTGCCTGCTAAAGCCCCTGATTCATGAAAAGTATTGTCATCAAGAATGTGTTGAATGCGTTCTCGAACCGTTAACTTCCCTCTCGACTTTTGTTTCTGAACGCTCGCCTCTCCCCCATGTTCTCGGCTAACTTTTTTTAAACGCTGTAATTCTTCAATTTCTGTGTGCCAACTCATACGGTCACTCTCCTCGTCCTTGTTGTACTCAACTAAACAAGCAATTATCATGCCAATTCTGAAAAATTAATAAACGGCGTTAAACCGGCATTTATGTATGCGCTTACATTTTGTTGTGCAACCATGTATGAATTACTGAATCAGATATGAATTAGCTTTATTGGAAGGCACATAAAAACGCATAGCCGATGTTATTGGCTATGCGTTCTTGAATGGTCATTAGAATATTTTATAGATGTAATCCAACCTTGACTTCTGGAAAGAAGCCTTTCCATTAAACCGTGACCATTTATACTGACATCTCACCTGTTTATTCGATCCAACGTGAGGATCGTTTCATAGAGAACGTTTGCAACACTTTCAATGTCGTCCATTCGACTTTCTTCTTCTGGGCAATGGCTTTTGCTTCAAGACTTGGTACGAACAACATTCCAGCAGACGTTATACCCGCCATGTGAGCTGCATCGTGACCTGCCATACTTCCAAGTGTAAGCGTTTTGTGACCAAGCTTTGTTGCGACCGTTTCCATCGTCTTCATAACCATCTCATCCATCGGTACGCCTGCTTGGTCTAAAATGACATCACGTGAAATCGCCACGTTGCGCGCTTTCTCAATAAGAGCAAATTCCGTCTCCATTAGTGTCCGAATACTTGCAATTTGTTCTTCAGTTTCTCCGCGAATCTCCATCGTAAAGTATACTTTTCCTGGTACAATGTTTGCTGCATTTGGATAGACATGTAACTCACCAACTGTAGCGACTAGTTCAGCAATTGGCGATTCTGTTGTGAGTTTTTCAAGCTTTAATACGAGTTGTGATGCCGCTGTCAGTGCATCTTGACGATCGCTTCCCATCATCGTTGTTCCTGCGTGGTTGGCTTGTCCTTGAACAGTAATTCGCTCTCGATAAATCCCTGTAATTCCTCGTACGACGCCAACTGTAATCCCGTGATTCAATAATCGTTTTCCTTGCTCGATATGTACTTCTAAATAATGTGCAAAATCTAAAGGTTCTCTTTGTGTTTCATTAAACTGCTCATATCTGCCACCCGCTGCTTCAAGGCGTTCGGTTAAGACGTTACCTGAAGCATCCGTAACAGTTTCTATGTGCTCTTTTGTTAATTTTCCTGTAAGCGCCCGACTACCAAATGTTGATAAGCGAAACGGGTTTGGTTCCTCACCACTGAACGAAACGAGCTCGAGAGGGTGCACCGTCTGTACGCCTCGTTCACGTAGTGACGTTAAGATCTCTAGCGCAATTAACACACCAAGTGCTCCGTCATACTTTCCACCATTCGGT
The DNA here is from genome assembly GCF_000698185.1 of Geomicrobium sp. JCM 19055. Taxonomy (NCBI): domain Bacteria; kingdom Bacillati; phylum Bacillota; class Bacilli; order Caryophanales; genus Geomicrobium; species Geomicrobium sp. JCM 19055. The sequence continues at coordinate 81,732 of NZ_BAXL01000003.1, read as the reverse complement.
ACTGTATCAATATGTGAACCACACACAATACTTGGCGCATCCGATTGTGTGCCTTGACTCTTCCCCCAAATATTCGCAGCTGGGTCAATTGAAACGTCAACATGGATCGCTTCTAGTTCCTGGATTAACCAGTTTCGAGCTTCTAGTTCTTGTGGCGTGAACGTCGTGCGCGTTAAGCCTCCAGCAGGGTCTTGCCCAATTTTTCCTAATTCTTCAATTTTTCGTTGTAAACGTGTTCGGTTAATCATGTGACTCACCTCGATTTAATCTAGTAAAGGTTACTTAATTTTGTTCATCATCTCCGTGCATGTCGTTTCCGTCAGTCTAGAAAACTCTCAATATCGAATCGTCTGTTAGCATCTATGAATTAGATAGTTCTAAGCATCAGATGTAATGGTACACATGGTAACATGAATAGTCTCATCGCAGTAACTCTTTTTTTTCCATCACATGAGAGAAACGAGTAAAGTGAATAATAAATCTCACTTCATTTCAACTAAACAACCACCACAAACCTTCCTCAGCATGAGTCGGTTACGTGGTGGTTGGTGTTTGATTTTCTTTATACGCTTGTTGGTGATTCGTCCGAGCCATCCTCCTTTCCATCCATTGCAATGAAGGGCGTTCAATTAAGCACCAAGATAACCATGCACACAGGAGAGTGAATGGTAAAGCGTAAATGAAATTAAGAAAAGCATGCGCACTCGGGCTATAATACGCGACCACTTGTTGAAGCGGATAACCGTATAAAAACATGCCGTACGAAAGGTTGCCAAGTATGACTTGAAACGATGTTGGTAATTTCCATTTATAAACGGCATACAAAACGAGGTATGCGCCTACTAGTAAAAATAGATGATAAAACATGGCGCTCTCTTTGAATACCCACAAAATCACGATGAAAATGAGAGCGTATCGGTGGCGTATTGGAATAACGTGGCGCCAAGCATACAGTAACATTCCTATTAAAAAGTAACGATACAATTCGATATACGTCGTTCCAAATGACATTGGAAAGAAGTGAATGAGATTTACAATCAGAAAAAGCACGAGCAATCGTGTACGCTTTAATCCACCTACAAAAAAATAGAATAAGTATGGAAGCATAATAAACCATCTCTAGCTGCAACGTCCATAACGAACCATTTACCTCATGTGAATAAGGATTGCTTTCAAATACTCCTGGAAGTCCCGGTGGCAACGGATAGATCATAATGGTTCGAAGATACTGCCATGTCTCGCCCGAATGCAAATAGTCATTCAAAGATAAAGAGGTCATCCACGGCCCTATGATGAAGGTCGTAAACAAAACAACGCCAATCAAACCTGGGAAGATCCGTATTGCACGGGCGAAGATGAAGCGAAAGGCGTTTAGATTTCGAGAAAAACTACCATAAACGAAAAAGCCACTAATAATAAAGAAAGTCATCACTCTAAGCAGCTCATAATTATGGGCATTGCCAGTTAAGTAATACGCGTGAAAATACATGACTAGACAGGCAACGATAAACCTCACAAGACCTAAGTTGTTCTCTCGTTCCCTTATCTCCATATAATGCAACAGGGAGCTTTGTCCATTACGCATTCCAATGATCTCCTCACGCCATATTATTCATAGATCGCCATTGTTTTTTGGATCCATTTTCTAAACGGTGTAAACAGATGATAACGAAAGCATTTTCCATCAAGAAGTGTATACGGCCCAACAGATGATAACGTGTGAATACCATCAGGGAAGTCACTTTCTTTGCAAGGCGTAATCGTCGTAACGACTTGTTCTTCATACTGTTCGATGGTTAACGTGATAATCTTGTTGAACACTACGGCTCCTCCATACGTGACTGAACAATCTTGAGCTGGTCGATACCAAGTACCATCAACATGAAATGGGGTCCCCGCTGAACGACTAGAGCGACTATCGATTTTCACCGGATTTAACGGATGTGGTTTCCATCCTGACTTCAATTGATCCGAATAAAAAAGATGCAGCTCTGAGTTATGGCTTTCTCTGTTCTCTTTTAGGACTGTACAAAATAGCCACCAGCATTCCCCGTCATAAAATAAGGTCGAGTCGATGGCTTTCATGTTGTTGATTAACGTCTCTTCGTGAGCAAAACATTGACTTTCCGCACACCAGCGATACAATGAAACTTCATTACGCCCAGCCGTTTCTGGCACACAGTACACGTCTCCATACTCTCGAAATAAATACGGATAAGATAGGTGATTTCTTTGTTGCAATACAGCTTCTTCCTCGTATTGAACACCTTGATCTTCTCTCGTATAAGATGCTCTCGAAACGACGCCATTCACGCGGTATGGCTTCATTTCCTCCATATAAACCGTCACCTTCTCGTCTTCATAAAGGCCAAATGGGTCAGCATAATAACTTGTTGTTGAAGATGGAATCCAAGATACTGAAGAAGGTACGGGTTCGCTCAACATGGTCTCAATCGGTACATTCACAATTCCGACGTTCCAATACTCTTCGCGAAATAGTCTTTGAAAGGTGCGACCTACATTTCGCACCCCTAGCTTTAAGACCATTTGTGCACGCTCTTGAACGGAAGGATTAGGACTGGAACCCCGTACTGGTCGTATTGAATAGCCTTTGAACGTTCGCTCTGGTTTCTTTTGAAGCACGTTTACGAGTAATGCTGGCCATGACGTGATGGTTGCGTAGACTTCTTTTTTTCGTTGCTTGTAATGAATGCAACACCGTGGTCACGTGTCCTTCCTTTAAGACAACCTCTTCGCCAGTTCCTTGATTCATCGTGAGGTAGATGCTTGTCGTGCGTTGGCTTTCTAATGTTTCTTTAAATGCTAAATGTGAATTCAGTACACAACCGTCATGACCTCGGAATGTCCAGATTCCAAACGGCAAGGCTCTTACGACGTGATCTAATTGACAAGCTTCAAATTGCAAAACAAACGAAAGTTGATACCGTTCACAAAGATCTTTGGTTATGTCTTCAACTCCAACAACTTCCACATGATCGTCACGCCCTTCCCAGAATTCACGCGCCGGTTTATGATTATCGATCGTAATGACAAGTTGTAATGAAGCCCCTGTATCTTTCATGTTTTGTACGATTTGATGCTGCCAATGTTCCACCTTTTTGCCAATCACGATTGCAAAACGATTACAAGAATTGAGCTCGTCCTTCATCAATCCAGACCTCCACTGCTCGTTTTTGACTTAGCGTACTGTCCATACGTACTCTCTAGCATCTTCTCGATGGAAAAATTCTGCTCTACACGTTGTCGGCCTCGTTTTGACATAGAATGTCGTAAGTCTCGATCAGAACAAAGTGTGCGAATGCACTGAGCAAATGCTTCTTTGTCGTGTTCTTTGATGATAAAACCTACTTGCTCGTCTGAAATGACCTCCCGAATGCCACCGCGATCAATCACAACAACATTCGTCCCAACAGCAAGCGATTCCAGTAGAACCATTGGCAACACTTCTCGATGAGAAGGCAAAACGAGCACATCCATCTCTTCGAGAAATTCTTTAGGTCGTTCGATATGTCCCATGAGCGTTACGTTATCTTCCAAACCGCGAGCCACAATTTCATCTTCAACTCGTGCACGCTCTGGACCATCTCCCCCCATATAAAAGTGGAATGAATCGTCTTCTTTAAACGCTTCCATCACTTCTAAAAAAAAGAGAGGGTTCTTTTCTTTTGAAAGTCGTGCAAGCATTCCAATTCGATAAGTACTCGCATTGACCCGCTTTTGTTTCACAGAAAATTGTTCTAGATCTACACCGTTATAAACGACTGCTAACTTTGAAGCAGAGATCCCTTGGAGTAGTAATCGTTCTTGTTCTGAAAGAGAAAGGGCGATCGTTGTGAACACATGGTGATTTAATATGTACGTGTAAATTCTCGGAGCATATTTTTCGAGCAACGTGATGTTATGCTTCGTATACAACACGACAAGTTTCCTTCTTATACTTCGTTGTACAACAAGGCAATAGAGTAGCATCCGTAAACTATTGGCATGCACGATCGTGATCTGTTCACCTTGAATAACGCCACGTATTAGTTGTAAATTTCGTACATGACTCTTCGTCAGATGAGTGATCTGATGGTCAGGATGTAACTGTTTTGACATTGCGCCCTTTTGGTGCATGAGGTGAAATTGTATTCCTTGTTTAGATAATTGATTAGAAATTAAGCAATAGTACGTTTCTGCCCCACCAAATCGTAATTCATCCGTTAAAAACAGAACGTCTGTCATCAAAACTCTCCTTTTAGGTTGTCATGTCCCGACTTAAAAACACTGCTAAGATGGCACAGTAGAGAAAAAACATATCGTTAATAATGACTGACAGTAGCAATGACTGTGCAACAAATCCAATTAGTGCATACATCATATACGGTTTTAAACGATACAACTTTGACTGAACGAGTTGATACACGACGACGAAGAGAAACAACAGATAAAAAAAGCAAAGATAAGACCCCAGCATCCGTTAAAATATCTAGATACGTGTTATGAGCGGATAAATCTACACCATAGTAATACTCGTTATACTGTGCATAATTGTATGGACCAAGACCTATCCAAGGGTTGTCAGTCATGAATCCAATCGCTCGTGCCCATAAGTCAATTCGATTGCTTCCACCGTCATACGTGAGGTCTCCCATACGTGCGACGAACAAATCATAAATATTAATATGCAAGACATAAAACGCAACCGTATAGATGATCACGCCTCCTAATGCGGTAACCATGATCGTCTTTAACCGATTTAAACCACGACGAAAAATGAAATAGAGAATAAATAGACCGAACAACACGAGTAAGCCGCCTCTTGAAAACGTCAGTATTGAGGCAAGGATGCAAAGGAACAAGCCTACTTTTCCTTTGCGATCGTGTAGCTGAGTCAAATAAAATGAGAAAAAGAGCGTGTTATAAAAAAACATAAAAATTCGGATCATCAAGCACACCGATTAATCTAGGATAACTCCTGTCGAACAAAACACCGTATGCGGACACTCTCTCCCCAACATTCGCATCCATCATCGATAACCCCATGGCATACAACAAGAGACTCATCCCATTAAAGACAATTCCAGCCCATAAAATGCCGGCTTCAATCACACGATTCGTGCTCCGCATTAGAACGGCCTTCATTAAAAGGTAAAATCCCAAATACAAAATGACGCCAATGATAATTCGTAAACTTGCCGTTGAGTAGATTGAAAAAAATTCCTGAAAAACAATACAAAAAGTAAAACATCAGCATGGTCCACTCAAAAGGCTGCAAACGATCGAAGATAAACGAAGAAGCATATAAGAAAAATACTACGATTAAAAAAATCATATATGGTTTCAACGAGAATCCAACTTGGATACTAAACCCTGCAAGAGGAACAAATAAAATGAGAAGGTACGTCAACCAAGGATGCTTTAACTGATTGTGTGGTCTACGATGTGTATGTTCCATTATATTCCCCCTCACCTCTTGGCATCAGGCTGCAACACGTACAACTTTTCTTGTAATCGGTCCCCGAACATCTTCATCCCAAATGAAAAACAAAAGAAGAAGGATCGCATGGGATATACAGGCAACAACGGGTTGAACGTGTAGTTGCTGCAAAACAATTCCACTACCAAAAAAACACCAATGGATAAGGAAGAAGAACGCGTGTGATGATTTCTTTTTTTCCGAAAGGATAGAACAACCAAAACAAAACCAATGCAATTGCTTCAATCATCACTCCTGCAATTGCAGCACCGATCACACCAAATTGAAGACTAAGTGTTACGTACAATCCAATTCCAATTACGACAGCGACCAGCTGCATCATCGTTCTCGTTTTTTGCTTGCCGGAAGTGGTGAGACCATCGCCTACAGCGATGTTTAATGCTTGTACAACTAGCATCATTGATAAAATGATAAGAGCAGGTGCAGCAAGTGACCATTCTGCTCCAAACACAAGGTATAATAACGGTTCAGCAAGATGTAAAAAAAGGAAGTGCAATTAAACTACTGATGATCGCCATCCACTTCATTTCAATGATATTTAATCGCAAATGCTCAATATGTTGACCTTGTTGATGAGCAGAAAACAGTCTTGGATAAAAAGCACTCGCAACAACCGATGGAAGTTGTTGTAACGCTTGTGGAATTCGATACGCTAAGGCGAACAAACCGACTTCTACTAGCGATAACGTGCGTTCCAAGACGAGTGGTCCTAAATGTGGCAAGATAACAAATAACAAACCACCGATCGTATAGGTCCACATCTGGTTTAATAAACCAACATGGAAAGGCGCTTTCCAATCGACACGTCCTAAGTGAAGGAATAGTAAAACCATCCCGACCATTCCTGCAATTAAATAGGCACACCCATACAAAAAAGCAATGACCATCGGTGACACTTGCATGAGGACACCAAGAATGACAATCAAGACGAGCGCTGTTGCTGAGACGATCTTAATTACACTCATGTATTGCATCCGTTCTATTAATTGAAAATAAATAGAGGCAATACTTTGAAACATCAATCCGATTACAATCGGAAGAATTAAAGCAACAGAGAAGTGGAAGACCTCTTGTTGAACGCTGTACAGTAGCCAAACGACCGACAAACCAACGCTAAAGGTGAGCACAAGGAACAGCAACCTTATTTTTACGTAGGAGACGATCAGCGTTTGAATGACGACTGCTTTTTTTTGACCCTTCTCGAAGAACAAGGTCTCCAAGCCCTGCATCGGTGAAGTAGCCCATAATCATTGCCATTGCTAGTGCAACACTAAACACACCGAAATCATGTGCTTGCAAATAAGAAGCGAGCAAAAAGAGTGCAATGGCTTGGAGTATAGCGGATGCTGCCGTTCCGTATAGCAAGTGTAAGACATTTGAAAAAATCGATAGTTTTTGTTTATTACGTCGTTTCATTTCATAACCCACGCAAGTCTAATGTTCATATACAACCCCAAGTAATACCTTCTGCTGCCGGACTAAATACTCTTTACTTTGTTGCATGTCGTTTCTTTTCGTTCTCTTCCGCTTCACGAATAAAACGACCGCATCGCTACTAGACAGAATCCATTGTGAATACATATTCTTCATCATCTCAGGCGCCTCAACAACGATATACTCATAGCTTTCTTTCCACACCTCTAACCGTTCTTCAAATACTGAACTCACTAATTCAAGATCATAAACTTGCAAATCATCCACATTTCCAACAACCGTTCTTGAAATTTTATAATGATCTCCTTCCTGAACTGTCGTCATTCGGCTTAAACCTGTACGCCGTGCTTTATGTTCATAAAGCTGAAAGTAAAGGACTCGCTTCCCTTTTCGAGCGAGTAACTGTGCAATTTTTCCAGAAAAGAACGCCTGTTTTGTATTCTCTTTCGTATTCGTACAAAATAAGACATGGTGGTGCTCATTCATTCGCCGTTCGATATTTTTGGTCACATACAACAACTGTTGTTCAAGCAGTTGAGAATTCCACTTTTTGAATTTTCTACTTGTACGCTCGAACACGTTCACCCTCCCTTTCTAGATCAAATTTCTGTGACTCTTTTACATGACGTAGCTTTCGCCTTCGATCATTCGGTTTGATTGAGCCAAGAAGATCAAGGTCTGGATCCAGTTCTACATCACGTGCCTCTTCAATGACATCGCGAAAGTGAACACTCATCAACACAAGCGCAAGGCCAAATAAGACACTAACGAGAAAAGCAATCGCTACGTTTACAACAGGACGATCAATCCGCTTAACCGTTACATTCTCAGATGCATTACCTAGAACTTGAAGTTCAGTCACACCAAAGGATTGTTCCATTAAATTCACCGTTGTCGCTGTCATTTCTTGAACAATATCCCTTGCCTCTGTTGGATTCGGATAATGAACTGTCACATGTATGAGTTGGGAGCGTTCTTGATGACTTACTGTCGTATTTTCATCAAGTATTTGATATGGAATTCCTAAATCCTCAGAAACTTGCGACTTCACTATCGGGCTTCTTAGAAAATCCATCGTGGATGCAAGTAGCATATTCGTATTCTCAATCACAACATTTTCTCGATCTTCTCTTAATTGTCCGATTAAAATTGATTCGCTCGCCTCGTATGTTGGATCCAGCACCGTGAATACTACATAACTCATACTGGTAAAGAGCACCGTTGTTGCGATCACAAACAACATCCATCTTCGTTTCAGAGCATTCAGGATCTGTTTCATATCCATTTTTCTTTCGTACATCTCGCACTCCTAACTAAACGAAATTAACGATCGGTTTGGCAGCATTATATTGTTGAATGGTTCTATGAAGCCCTTCATCAATTGTGTAGACGGGACGCCACTTTAATCGTTCATGTGCACGGGAGGCGTTTAATGAACTTCTAACAATGTCTCCTGAGCGCATTGGACAATAATTCAACGTCACGTGTTTATATTTTAAGTCAGCTAACTTCTTGATTAGCTCATTGACTGACGTTTCTTTTCCGCTCCCAATATTAAACGTTCCGACTGAATTGTGTTCAATTGCAAGAAGGTTTGCCATAACAACGTCTTTAACGTAGACAAAATCTCGCGTCTGATGACCATCACCATAGATATTCAAGGCCTGTCCTCTTTCTAATTGGTGAATAAACAAGGCGACGACACCTGCCTCACCTTCTGTAGATTGCCTGGGCCATACACGTTTGAATACCTTAAAATCGTACAATCTAGCCGATACTGCTTTGCAAAAAATCGAATATATGCCTCTGCTTGCAACTTCGATAACCCATAAAAGGAAAGCGGTTGGCACAACGTATCTTCATCAATGTTGGCTGTATGGGGATAACCATAGACCGCTGCGGATGATGCGAAAACGAATTGTTTCACACCGTACGTTACACACATTTTTAACACATTAATGGTTGCCAAAATGTTTAACTTACCATCCAGATCTGGTTGCTTCATTGACGTTGACACAGACACTTGCGCGGCGTGATGGATGACATACTCTGGCTGTTCCCGTTCGAAGATATCATGTAAATTCGTACTCACATCAACAGCATATACCGTTGCGTACTGTTGATACTCCATCGCATGAGGAGCATAATCCAATACAACAACATCAGCCCCTCTAGCATCCAATTCTCGTACGATCTCTGAGCCTATAAATCCGGCTCCTCCGGTTACTAATACCTTCATGTTAATCCCCCGTCTATGATTATTTGAGTGTCTAACATTCATTCCAAGTTTTATCGTATAAAGGAATATCTACCATGTTCATACCATAATTGAGCGAGGCTTTACGGTTCTTTTAGAGTTCCGAACCACTCTCGTTTAACTTTCTCAATTAAGAACGCTACGTCTTACGTTCGGTCGTAATCGTGAAGTTCTTTGATCAATTCATTAACAGGGACTGACAATGCATCTGCTATTTTTGTTAAACAATTGATCGAAGGGTTACTCTGAATATTACGCTCAATACTACTAATATATGATTTGGCAATTCCTGAGCGTTCTGATAAAGCGGTAATTGATAAGCCGTTTTGTAGACGCAACTGTTTAATTTTTTCACCTACGTAATCCATTAGTTTTCAACCCACTCCATTAATAGGCACCTCGCCTTGCCAAGACCGTGCCAATCGTTTTAATAAGAATGATGAGATCTAGCTTGAGGGAACAATTTTCGATGTAATACACATCATAAGCAATCTTTTGTCCATGAGTTAGATCTGAGCGACCATGAACCTGAGCATATCCTGTAATACCCGGCTTAACCTTTAAGCGTTTTTGTTGATTCTTATCGTAATACTTAGCAATCGCAGGGACTTCAGGACGAGGACCAATTAAACTCATATCACCTCGAAGAACATTGTACAATTGGGGGAATTCATCTACACTCCATTTCCGAAGCCACTTTCCAATTTTTGTTACATAAACACCGCTACCACTTTTAAAAACAAAATCGTCAGGGACACGCTTTTCCCAGTTATACGCAGTACGAATTGTACGATTGTCGTTCGACATGGTTCTGAACTTGATCATCGTAAATGTGCGGTTGTGTTGACCGACTCGCTTCTGACGAAAAAAAACAGGCTTGCCATCAATGATGAAAACGAGACAAACAAGAAGTAAAAAGAGCGGGATCAAGAGGAAACCAATCAATAGCGATAACCCAACATCCATCGTACGTTTTGCAATTCGATAGGAGAGCTCTTTTGACATTTTTAGTGATTTAGGACTGTATATACTCACAACGATTCGTTACCTCCTTTTCAAAGTTCAAACATTCAAAATATATTAATTTTTAGTCTTCTATACTTTTGAACGGAGTAAATAATATGACTGGACGTGTAATACAATGAAATGAGCGCACTCAAACCAGTAAATCGATACGCTCGATAAGTCATTGAGACCGCTTTAAGTTTTCGTCCTGATTTAGAATTTCGCGATATTCGATACACTAAAAGTGGCTCATTGACCGAATACGCTACAATCGCTTTTTTTCTTCAAAATGGTTAACCACAGCGCATAATCTTCACTCATATCATCCCGTGCCATCTTGTCCTCAATTAAGAACGCATGTTTTAACAAAACGGATGAACAAGCAATCACATTGTTACGAAGCAGTTGATGATAACCGACTTTACTCGGAACGGAATGCTTGTAATCAAAAGGCACTCCGTCCTCATTCATATACGATACACCTGTAAAGATGAACGCTGCACCTTCTGTTTGAGCGACACACAACTGCTTGTCTAACTTATCTAACTGCCAACAATCATCACTATCTAAAAAAAGCGATCCATTCTCCTTTTGCCTCACGAACAGCACGATTTCTAGAGAGCGACACACCCACATTATCTTTGTTCGTCAACAAAGTAATTCGATCATCATCTAATGCATAGCTCTGAATAATGCCCAGTGTACCGTCAGTTGAGCAATCATCCACAATTATCAATTCTACATGTCGGTAGGATTGCTTAAGTACAGAAGAAATGGCTTTATCGATGGACAACTCCCCGTTATATACAGGCATAATGACACTAACTAATCCTTTAATGCCGACCAAAATCACACCTCATTTCATTTAATATGATTTCGAGATAACTCATCTGATTCATGGTATTCACTGTGTACTAACTTTAGAATAAGCTTACGAAATAAAAGAAACTACTAACGAAAGTTAGTAGTTTCATAAATTGTCGAAAAGTCTCACTCTATACAAATAGACGGCGAACAGAGTAACAAAAACGGCTACGGCTTATTTTATATCTCTGTCTAAAGGCAATGAAAAATAAAAGACACTCCCGACTTCAAGTTCACTTTCGACACTGATTCTTCCATGATGTCGAGTGATAATTTCTCTACAAATTGCCAATCCTAGACCTGATCCGCCTTGACGGTTAGCAAATCGTTTTTCATGATTCACTTGAAACGATCGATCAAATACGTACGGGAGTGCGGTATCCGGGATACCTCTCCCTTCATCTTTAATGCTTACATGGGCGAAGTGTTCATCACTGTGGACACTAACTGTAATTGAAGCAGATGGTTGTGAGAACTTTTGTGCATTACCTATGAGATTTATAAAGACTTGTTCAATTCTCAAAGGATCCATCGTCACAAACAGTGATGTATCTTCGCTTTGAAAAACTATCTTTACCTCGGACTCATTTACATTTTGTTCAAATTGGCGTACTAACGTACGTGTAAAAGCTACGAATTCAACTCGCTCATACTCAAATGAAAGTTGTTGGACTTCTAAAGAACTCAATGCGTGTAAGTCATCCAAAAACCGCTCCATGAGTTGAGATTTTTCATAAACGACAAGAAGATTCTTCGATGGATTAGGCAGAACGCCATCTAGCATCCCTCGAACATACCCTCGAATTGTCGTCAATGGCCCTCCAAGTTCGTGTGTTACATCAGCTAGCAGTTGCCTTCGCATCGATTCTAGTTTCGATAATTCATTGTTTACGTGTTGAAGCTGCTCTGTGCGCTCCTGCAAACGCAACGTCCGCTCTCTAATCTTCAATTCCAAAGACGCATTAAACCCTTGTAGTTCTCTTTTCATTTCTTCCATTTTGATGTAGGTAGCCAATGAAGAAATTACATAATTAATAAATTGAAGAAGAATATGGAAAGTAATTCCATATGCAAAAATCGTCCCAACGTAGTAGATATTTTGTATAAAGACCCATTCTAAAATTACAAGAAAGCCTAATAAACAAACGCCAATAAAATTAAAAATACCATTCGGATGCTTTTCAATCACTGCCCGAACAAGTAAGTACATAATATAACTCGCAACCCCTACATGAATGACCACAATGCCCCATAACTGAAAAGAACTAATGGGAATGAAAGGAACTACGATTAGACTCACAATTGAAAGCCAAGTGATCATGCGTTCAATGAAGGGATTTGAGTAACTAGTAAAATCCACTTTTGCATAAAGATATAAAAACAGCATTACCATAAATAAACTCATTACAATCAGTTTGTATTCAACAATCCAGGCTAAATTTGCAAGATAACCTGATTGAACAATCATAAGAAAGACGACTGTGAGCATAAACAATCCGTAATATAAGACTTGTTTCATATTACGATAAACACGATAAAAAGCTAAATAGCAAATGCCAAATAAAGCTAGTCCACTTAACGGAATAGCTGCCATCGCTTCATTTATACTGTACCTTTTTACAATGTCACTGTGCGCACCGAACTTTATTTCTTTATACAAGCCACCACTTTTAACTAAGTAATCTTTTACGATTATTACAATCTGAACGTCATCTTGGTCACTTTCAAAAGGAATAATCACTTGCGACTCAGCAGGATGCTGTTCTCCGTTAATCCATAAACGAAAATTTCCGATTCTATTCGGAATATAAAGCGCTAACTGTTGCTCTGAAGTTTGCTGAACATCAATGCTTGTCTGATAAGCAATAGAGCCATTATAATCATAACGATCGAGCGAAAACAGACGATGTGGTACTTCGAGAAATTCCCAATCATCGTGCTCAACGTGCTCAACGTGCTCATTCCAACTCGCGAAGTCTTCATTTGCTACTTTCCACACCCCATCTAATGAGAGAACCCCTTCTCCATCATAGATGAAATGACTACGTTCATTTGCTTGAATGATCGTAGAAAAAAAGCTGAAGCTAACCAACGAACATAGAAAAACAACAAGTATTGAGCGCCTCCGAGTATTCATTCACATTCTCCTCTAATCGGTTCAAATGATCCACTCGTTTTGCTTAAAGGATGCCAACTTCTCTTGCTTTCGTAATGGCTTGTGTTCGATTTTTTTACGTTTAACTTCTTGAAGATCACGTGATTGTACCCTTTAATTGTTCCTTCAGAGAGATACAAACGATTGGCAATTTCTTTATTTGTGTATCCTCGATTTAGCAACAGTAACGTTTCAATTTCACGATTTGTTAAAGACTCAAACAACTGACTAGAATTATTCGTATATTCAGACACCAAACGATAGCGCCGTATGTTCGCTATAACTCGAGCAACTAGAATCTCTGGTTCGAACGGTTTCGTAATGTAGTCATCTCCGCCTACATCTAACCCTAAGATCACATCTTTCATCTCCCTACGACTTGTCAAAAACAAAATCGGGATCGTGGAACTCCTACGAATTTCTTTACATAATGAGAGACCATCGATATCAGGAAGACCGATATCCAAAAGTAATAAATGAGGCTGAAACGTCTTTAATTTATTTAGACCAACATAACCGCTTTTCGTCATCTCAACCTCAAATGATTCTCTAAGTAGATATTGTTGGATCAGGTACGATACATCTTTGTCATCCTCTATAATCAATACGCGATCGTGCTCCATCTCGTATACCTCATTTCGCAATTACTTTCTAACTACAAGCAAAGATACATCAATTACGAAAGTAAAGTTTTTGTTTTACATATAAAAACTTTAATCACAATACTTGTCATGTTATATAGACACAATTCCTATAAAAATGACTATCGTCATTATGTTTTATGACTATTGATCTCATTATATACCAAAATAAGATACCAACAACCCAAACAATTCAAATAATTATATAGTGACGATATTCATTCAATAAAAAAACCGCTACAACGCATATCGTCGTAGCGGTCTCTATCATTAAGAGCGTTTCTGTATAATAACATCTGTCGATCTGCCATCGGGCGATTGGCAGAAAACCAAAGGTCGTAGCCATTTACGTTAAAATCAAACGTATACATCCCTTCGCCTTCCGAAAAAGATGCTTTTACATTCGTTCCAAAATGACTGTTTAGCTCTTCTAACGTCATTCCAACTCTTGCTCCAAATATGTTCGTCGTCGGGTTACTAATCCAATATCCTGTCACTGGATGTGCGTCATCATACCAATCATAAAAATATCCATTCATGTCATACAAAATGTAAGGTCCACCTAAGAAAAAGCCTTCAAGCTTAGGCGTTCCCTTTGTTTTTATGACTTCATCTAGCAAGGTTCCCATCGGTAACATGCCTTCAATGTCACTTCCACCCGTACCTACAAATGAATAACTCGTGCGCCCTTCTTGGTATAATAACGTTGAACGTACGCCAAACGTTGCTTCTGTAGTGATCAGACGAATTGTTTCTAACCCTTCTAAACGATACGCGTCAAGAATGTCCACATCACCATCAAATGAGAAATTCTCTGGCGATAACCTTTCGATCTCCTCTGTAAAATGAACGTCAAATGTATAATCATCAACTTGTTGTACGCGAGTAATTCCAAGCTCCTTCGTATAGACGACACTTAACGCACGATCCATAAACGACGCAAACTGGCCTCGGGTCACTTGATTACGTGGGCGAAACGAACCGTCAGACGTTCTCGTTATTTCATGTTGAGAAAGAATGCTAATATTCGCACGGTGTGTTGCACTCGCATTCGTTAAATCCGTCACCGGGTCTTGATTCCCACCTTCAACAACTCGTTCAAGATCAAATGCTCGAACGAGTACGGTTGCCATTTGTTCACGACTAATCTGTGCGCTTGGATTAAAGTATTCATTACTACCCGTCATAACACCCGCTTCTTGCACTGCATAAATTGCAGCTGCTTGTGTATGATCACGGCGCACATCACGGTAAATTGACGCTGGCAATTCTCCTTCACCTGGTAAATGTAGTTCAAGAGCACGAGCAATCAATGTTGCGACTTGACCCCGACTAATGTTAGCACTCGGACGATATGTACCATCTTGATACCCTTGAATAATCCCTCGATCTGTCATACGCTCAATCGCTTCAAAATGAGTATTCGTTGCATCAACATCGAAGAATGATGGATCTTCATTCGCTTGGATGACGCTTGGGACTAATGCCATAGCTGCCATAGCAACCATTACGCTCGTTAGCTTCTTCATATTCTGTCTCCTCGCTACACACTTTCTTCTGATTATGACATAAGTCTTAGATTTTTTTCTCTATTTTCTAGTAATGGATTAACTTGTATACTTAAGGGAGCAAGGAGGATCAACTTATGAACATCATACAAGAAACCGAACGCTTACGCCTCCGGGAAATGAATCATGAAGATGTGATGCAACTGCTCACAATCTTTAGTGATCCTGTTGCTATGAAATACTATCCAGCGACAAAATCAAAATCCGAAACGAAAGAATGGATTGAATGGACGCTTGAAAATTATCGTAAATTTAATTTAGGGCTTTGGATTGTTGAAGATTTAGAAACCGGAATATTCCTAGGTCAATGTGGAATTGTCCCTCAGAAAGTGAACAAAAAGATTGAAATGGAAGTCGGTTATTTATTCAAACGAGAAGCTTGGGGAAATGGTTATGCGACTGAAGCCGCTTCCGCTTGTTGTGAGTATGCCAATGAGCAACTCGGAATTACGCGTCTCATCTCAATAATTGACCCTGCAAATGAACCTTCTGTGCGGGTTGCAAAACGAATTGGGATGACGTACGAACAACAAGTGGAAAAATGGGGGAAACTCGTAGACATTTATTGTTACTCTTAACATGAACAAATCCCGCAAACGGTGCGGGATTTCATTATACTTTCGCTGTTGAACGATTCATTAGCAATCCGTAAAGAAATGTAAATACAAGTCCGGAAAAACCAATGATTTGTGCCAATGTACTTGCAATTGCGGTAGGTGCAATAATTCCAAATACTAGTGCTGTTATGGATAGTACCATGCCGAAAACAATAAATAATAGTACATTTAACCTCATCATCTCTCACCTCTTATCTCTCTATTTAACTTATCTGCGCGCACCCTCTTATTAACATATTGTATATACCCTACTTTCTAGTATGCTAAACGTATATATTCGTCAGAATATTCAATCTTTACTCCAAATTGCAAATTCTCTCAATTATGCTAAAGACTTTCGCGCTTTTAATGTTATTCTTAATACTATACTTAACGGCAAATGAAATGTCAAGTGTTACTTTAAAATATTTACAGATCTAGTCCCAACCTTTATGATTAAAGAACGAATGTTCCCCTTTTTGTTGTACAACCCACACACAAATGTTCTTTTTGGCATATACCGTTAAAGAGGGGTGATATAAAATGCAGTGGATCGTTAAGCAACTATTGGACGAGTGCCCCGAACTAGAATCATTTATTCAGAATCATAGTAAACTGTTTGAACAGCCCATCATGCAGCATTTTTTATCTAGTCCACAAGCTAGGAATGTGTTCCTTCAGAGTATTCGCGAGCCAACTGACGCCAATCAACAGCGCTTAGATGATCATTCAAATCGTTTTATCTTAATGCACAATTTACCCATTATGTTTCCAAGACACTTTACTGGACTGCCATTCAATACGATCAAAAACGCCGAAAACAACGAACTAGGAATCCACTCATCGTGGACAACCCATTGGTCACAGATTATACGATCGCTGTTGAACCTGACTACTCAATCGTATGCGAAACACTCGACGTTCAATCATGGTCTTCCAATCCAAGACTCAGTCACGCCCTAACAAAGTTAACACCACAACAAAAGAAAATACTCATCGGTTATTACAAGTTCGAACTAACGAATCAAGAGATCGCGGATCAATTGAATGTTAGTCAACAAGCGGTCTCACGTATGCGCCTAGCAACCATTCGTTTTTTTACAAAACGTTATGAAAGAAGGAACTGGCAATGATTGAGATATCGTCACTTATTGAGATCATGTCCAAGTACGGGTTCCCGATTGCCATTAGTCTTTATTTATTGTTCCGATTTGAGCGAAGGTTAGAGCGCCTTGAACGACTTTTTATAGAGAAGGTAAGTGAGAGAAATGACGATGAATCATCCAAAAAAAATTGAAGAAATCATCCAACAATTCGAACCGAAAATCCGCAAGTGTTTGCTGGAAACAACCCCTGAAGAACGCGACGATTTAAGACAAGTTCTATACTTGAAGCTCACAGAAATCATCCAAACATTCAACGAAGACAATGCTCCCACGTTTGAAGAGTTCAAAAACCGCTTCCGGTCATAGTTCGAGGATCCCGCCCAGTTACTGGGCGGTTTTTTTGTTACTTAGACAATAAGGCACGGTCGTGGCTGGATGCAGTAGAGGCTGCCTTGCTTCACCATGCACCACGCTTGCTACACCATACCCCGCTCTTGCTTCACCATGACTCGCTCTTGCTACACCGCACCACGCGCTTGCTACACCACGACCGGCCCTTGCTACACCATACCCCGCGCTTGCTACGCCACGACCCGCTCTCGCTACACCATGCCCCGCGCTTCCTACACCATGACCGGCGCTTCCTATACCATGCCCTCCGCCAAAGACTTCTCGATCCAGACGGCGGCGAGTGTTCCTTCTCCCATTGCGATCGTCACTTGTTCGGCGTGTACGCCGACATCACCGGCGGCGTAGATGTGCTCGACGTTCGTTTTCTTCGTTCTTGCTTCAGTAATGAGGTGACCGTTTTCCATTCGTTCGCAGCCTAGTTTGCGTGCAAGATCTGATTGCGGCGTTATTTGCCCGAAAGCGATAAATGCGTGTTTTGCTTCAATTACTTCGCCCGAATGCAATGTTACTCCGTTAAATTGCCGGTCGGTGACGAGTGGGGATTGGATGCGCTCTTCAATGTATTGAACATTCATGTCACGTAGTAGTGCTTTATCTTTCTCACGTATTGCTTCTCTCGTATGATTAATATAAATGAGTTCGCTTGCCCAATGATGCAATCGTTTTGCCATATGAACGCCCGATTTCCCTGAACCAAGAATGAGGGCTTTTTTTTCCTTGGACTTCATATCCATCACAATCTGGACAAATGTATACGGTACTTCCGAGACACGATTCTAATTGCGGGAACGGGTTGGGGTCCGTCACACCGGTAGCAAATAAAAGTCGCTTCGCTTCATACGATTGACCGGATCGTGTTAATAATTGAAAATGATCTGTCCGTTCAATAGCTACGACTTCTTCTGTTTGATAGAGCACCCCGAGCATTTTCCCTTGCTGTTTGCCAATCTTTCTGAGTTCCTCACCACTTACTCCGTCTGGCCAGCCGAGGATGTTTCGATACTTTCGACAGAGTGTAGATCTTCCTTTGCCTTTATCGAGGACGAGCACATTTCGCTTATAACGTCCTAGCTGGATAGAGGCTTGAATTCCAGCAATTCCTCCTCCAATAATGACACAATCATAAAGAGCCATACTCATTCCCCCTAGCATAGCTAGCTTCTGTTCTAGACCCTTTTTCTATGCAATAAAAAAGACTTGCAAATGGATCGCAAGTCTAACGCTCATCTTCAATTTCGTGACGCAATGCATCAACACTGTCTCTTCTTCGACGGTTTTTCTCATCTATATCGTGCTGGTCTTTTTCGCTCATTTCACCTAGATGGGCTTGTTGAAAATTTTCCGCTTCATTTATGTTCTCAATCGTATCATTTATGATTCGTTCGATTCGATCTCCATTGCTTTCTTTGTGACTCATCAATATCACCCACTGTAATTTACCCAAAAAAAAGCGCAATATGCCTTGGGAGGGCATATTGCCAATAGGTATTACATAAAGGGGGATGTTTGAGAGCAAAACGTGGCGAGAACCTCGACAACGTCTTCTCAAATAAGTAATTGATAATGAATATCAATGTCACTTACTATATTAGATGGTTTTCACATGAGTGTCAATAACTAATTGAAAATAATTCTCACTACTTTCTCATTACGGTCATTGATGCTTCAGACACTGCGATTCCATTCACATAAATCGTCACGATGTGTGTACCAGGATAGTGCTTTCTAGTTGATAAATCAGCGAATGAATGCGTTCGTTCTCGTTTAACGATTTCACCAGTGCGATACGTTCGGTCCACAAGAAGGAACTTCTTCTCTGACTGCTTCCCGTTCGCTTTGACGAATTGAATGCCGTACTCGATCCGCATTAATCCTGCCTGTTCTACCGTAAAACCGTAATGCATCGTAATGCTTTCACCGATCACAATCGAGGGTGGTTCGATGTTCAACGCCCCGTCTCGGACTTGTCCACTGTATCCGAACAGCTCGTAGGCTTCAGGGAGGCTTTTTCGAATTAACGTTCGGCATCCGTGACGAATGATCCAATCCGTTCGTTCAGATTGCCCTTGCCATAATTTTGCCAGTTTTAGGACGTAGTTTGGGTGGTCTTTCGAAAAATCGTTAAGATGATTGGCGACGCTTTTTCGCACGTATTTGGACGGATCTTCCTTTAGTATTTCCAAAATCGCTGTCGTTTTCGTTGGATCTTTAATGAATCCTGACAGCGTCTTGCCCCAAGGCAATCTCGGTCTAGATCCTTCACTTGCGAGTCTTCTCACGTGTTCATCCTCACTCGTCGCCCATTTTTTCATAACGTTTACCATTTCAGCTTGGTCTTTTTCAATAAAAGGGCGCACGGCAAATTCTGAACTAGCATGTGGTGTGAAGCGCCGGAGCATTATCATCGACGTCTCCCAATGATCAATTCCATATTTTGCAACAAAATGAGGAAAGAACATGTAGCCCGAGGCACCTTTTGCATCTGCTGCGTCCGCTAAAATAGTTACCGCCTCTTCGTAATCAGCCGGTAAATGCATTCGGAGGGTTTCCGTAATTTTGTCGATTCGATTCATCATCTCGAGGTCTGCCCACGGTTCACGCTGGACGTCTTCGGCAAAAGCATCAATGTGAAAATCTTGATGCACACTTTGAACTTTCAGACCAATCGTTCGTAAATATTCTTGGTTAAACATGTTTTTAATCGCTTCTGCCATCTACCGTCAACTCCTGTTCAGGTTACTTGCTTTTTTACTAGTGTAAGCCAGAACTCGCCACAAAAAAAACTCCCCAGCATGTGGGGAGTACGTTCGTTTAGTGCCAACGTTGCGTAAGCATTTTGCGTTTCGTATAGAAGTTAATGCCGTCTTTTCCGTTTGCATGAAGGTCACCGTAGAACGAGTCTTTCCAACCTGAGAATGGGAAGAATGCCATCGGTGCGGGAACGTTTACGTTTACACCGAGCATCCCTACTTCAATGTCTTCACGGTATTCTCGCACTGCTTTTCCACTGTTCGTATAAAGAACGGAACCGTTACCGAACTTGGATTTGTTCGTCAGTTCAATCGCTTCTGTGAGGTCTTTCACGCGAACAATTGAAAGGACTGGTGCAAAGATTTCTTCTTGCCAGATTTTCATTTCTGGCGTGACGTGATCAAAAATACTTGCCCCTAAGAAATAACCATTACCAGCTTCAGTTGGCACATCTCGTCCATCCCTTACGAGCTTCGCGCCTTCACCGATTGCTTCTTCCATTTGTCCTTTTACTTTGTCTAAATGACTTTGGCGAATAACCGGTCCTAATGTAATCGAGCGATCACTGCCATCACCCATTAACAATTCATCGGCTGACTTCTTCAAACGTTCAACGAGTTCATCAGCAATTTCCTCAACGGCAACGACAACTGCTGTCGCCATACAACGTTGACCTGCGCTACCGAAGGCCCCGCTCGTAATCCCTTCAATTGTTTTATCAAGATCGGCATCTGCCAATACGATCGAATGGTTTTTTGCTCCAGCTAGTGCTTGTACTCTTTTTCCATAGCTAGCACCTGTTTTATATACGTATTCAGCGACTGGTTGTGAGCCAACGAAACTAATCGCTGGTACATCTTCGTGTTCCAACAAACCGTTCACAACGTCATGCGCACCGTGTACAAGGTTCAACACCCCTTTTGGAATGCCTGCTTCGGTTGCCAATCTACGAGTCTTTCTGCAAGAAGAGGTGTACGTTCTGAAGGTTTAAGAACGAACGTATTTCCTGTTGCAATCGCAAGTGGGAACATCCAACATGGCACCATCATTGGGAAGTTAAACGGTGTAATTCCACCAACGACCCCAACTGGATAACGATACATGCCCGATTCAATCCCTGTTGCAATCTCTGGCAAGCTCTCACCCATCATTAATGTTGGAGCGCCAGCTGCAAACTCCACGCACTCAATTCCACGCTGTACTTCTCCATAGGCATCATCAAACGTTTTACCGTTCTCTTTCGTAATCAATTCAGCAAGCTCATCATGCTTTCCAATGAGGAGTTGTTGATAATTAAATAAGTAGCGCGCACGCTTTGGCACAGGAACTTTCTTCCATGATTTAAAGGCTACTTTTGCAGCTTGTACAGCATCATCCACATCTTCTTTCGTTGATAATGGCGTTCTAGCAATTTCTTCACCCGTTGCTGGATTTGGAACAGATTCATATTCTGACGTTTTCGCTTTGACCCATTCACCGTTAATATAATTAGTTAGCATGTGTCTCGCTCCTTTTTGTGTATGAGTAGTTCATGAGTTGATCGTAAAGTTCTATAATTTCATCTTTTGTCGGCACTTTCGGATTTGTTGCAGGGCTTCCACTAATGAGCGCATCTTCCGCCATTTTTTTCTTTCACTAGATCAAATGCGTTTCGGTCAATTCCCCATTCTGACAGCGTTGGAATCTCAAGTTCTTCACATAAGTGCTCAATCTCTTCAACGAGCCAGTTGCTTAGCTCTTCATCGGATTCATCTTTAACGTCTGTATTGATCATTCTAGCAATCGTTGCCAAATCTTTTTGGCAGTCTACTTTCGTATATTCCAATACGATCGGAAGTAACATTGCATTCGACACTCCGTGGGGAACGTGGAAAACAGCTCCTAATGGTCGCGACATTCCGTGTACAAGACATGTCGATGCGTTAGAAAATGCCATCCCTGCAAGCATTGAACCGTAAATCATTTGGTCCCGAGCTTCCAAATTATCGCCGTTATGATAAGCTTCGCGAATGTTCGCATAAAGCAACTCAATTGCTTGTAAGCTTAACGTGCGTGTGAATGGTTGTGCTTTTCGACTTATGAGTGATTCAATGGCATGTGTGAGTGCGTCAACACCGGTCGCGGCAGTTACCGACTTCGGGGTTGAGACAGTTAATACCGGATCAACGATCGCAACAAGCGGCATAAAGGCTTGTTGTTTGATCATCATTTTAATGTCTTCTTTCGTATCTGTAATGACCGTAACATCCGTCGCTTCAGACCCTGTACCACCAGTCGTTGGCACTGTAATGAGCGGCAGCGGCTTTACTGTTGCTAATTGTTTTTGATTCATATAGTCATGGATTCGCCCCGTGTTGGTCGCAAGCACCGCAACGGCTTTAGCTGTATCAATGCAGCTACCACCTCCTAAAGCAATAACATGATCACATTGTTCAGCTCTCAACAACTGTAACGCCTCGTCGACGTATGTATCTTTCGGCTCAGTCTCCACGCTAAGTAATCCACATAAGAAACGTCTGCCGAATGTAAATGATCATGAAGTTGCTGAACATTTCCGAGCTGTTCCATTATTCGATCACTTACGATTAAAGCTTTGGATCCGAGCTTGTTCGCTTCTTCACCGACGCCTAAAAAGCTGTCCTTACCGTAATGAATGATTTGAGGAAGATGTACAATACGTTTTACCAATGGAATCCCTCCTTACTACGCTTTATTGCAAAAGCGATGCCAGAGTGAAACCGTTGTTGTTCTAAGACGTATGTTTTTGCACTGTCGCAAAAAGCGACACTTACTGTTGCAACTTCCGATACAATGTCGCACGATGAATGCCTAATTTCTCAGCTGCCTTCGTTTTATTCCCTCCTACTTCTTGAAGTACACGCTCAAGTTCTGAACAATCATCATCATTCTCAAGATCTTGACTAGTAAACGGCTCGGGTAGGTGGTCAACAAATACGTGTTGTCCATCTGTCATCGTAACAACATAATCTACCACATTTACGAGCTCTCGAACGTTACCTGGCCAGTGATACTGCAATAATAACTGCATTGCTTCTTCACTAATTGCTTTTTTTCTCAACTTCATACTCTTGAGCAAGTCGCTCCATATGAAAGCCGAGCAATTTAGGAATGTCTTCTTTTCGCTCTCGCAAAGGCGGTACTGTTAAACGAATAACATGGAGACGATAAAATAAATCTTGTCGGAATTGACCTTCTTGAACGAGTGCTTTTAAATCTTTGTTCGTCGCAGCGACAATTCGGAAGTCGCTATGAATGACTTGTTCACTACCGATTCTTACAATTTCTTTCGTTTCAAGTATGCGGAGAATCTTCGCTTGCATTGATGATGACATTTCTGATACTTCGTCGAGAAAAAGGGTTCCACCGTGTGCTTGTTCAAATTTCCCACGTCTTCCTCCTTTACGAGCATCAGTAAACGCCCCACCTTCATAGCCAAACAGCTCAGACTCGAGCAAGTTCTCTGGAAATGCTGAACAATTAATTGCTACAAAGGGTCCTTCTGAGCGTGAACTCATATGATGAATGCCTTGTGCAAACAACTCTTTACCTGTTCCACTTTCCCCTTGGATGACAACGGAAGCTTTCGTGCGCGACGCTTTTCTTGCGAGACTTTTCACTCGTTGAATGCTCGGACTTTTGCCGATCATCGTTTCAAACGTTTGCACTGCACCTTGTTTCTCCGTCTTTACAGCCTTCGCCTTTGACGTGGCTTCATATTGCAAAATGCGATGCAACTCGGTCATCCCTTCAAAGATTAACATTCCAACCGCTCCAACGATTTCGCCTTCTTGCCAGATTGGCAATCGATGAACGACCATCTTCTGACCTTGAATTGTTTGGACTTTGCCCCGCTCTGGAATGCCCGTCTTTACAACTTGATGAAGTTCTGTGTTATCAATAACAGACGTCACGTCACGCCCGATCACATCACGTTCTTTCAGTCCACCGAGAAAATCTCGATACGATTGATTCATCGACGTAATCGTTTGATTACGATCAATGATGACGATCCCTTCATACGCAGAGTCAAAGATTAACGATAATGTGGCACCGTCTTGATCTCGGACCGTTTGGAGCGTACGTTGGGTGATGACACCAACGATTCGGTCACCATCAATCACAACCGATAACATTCGCTGTTCAACAGGGAATGGATCACTTTTCTTCACACATTGAACCGGCAACAACTCGTGTTTTGGAAGAATGTATTCACTCGAACTTTCCTCTAGACGCTTTGCAATGAATTCAAGTGTCAATGTACCGATCGGTTGGTCGTGCTGATCGATGATAACAATTGGATGCTCCGTTTGCACAACGATCGTTAACCACGTTTGCATATCCTGATTTTCAAATGCCACGATAGTTGCTTGCTCGCTTTTCTCACCGCACGTAAACGTTTTGTACGTAACATCCATGTTCATGCCAACTCGTCCTGCTTATTACGTTCATACTCTTCCTTTAACATACTCATCAGTATTTCATCACGTCTAATGCCGTTCACATGAATAGCTTGCCGCCGAGCGCCTTCGCGAACAAACCGGTTTTTCATATGCCCGGATTGCCCTCACATTGTGGGACAACACCTCAAGTTCAAATCGATTCAATTGCAACGTTTCAAATACATACGCTTGCAACAAACGTACCGCTTCACTCCCGTATCCTTTGTTCCGATCTTTGCGTTGGTGAAGGGCAATTCGAAATCCACAAACTGAATGATGTTCGTCAATATCTATAATTGCCGCATCGCCGATCGTTCCGTTCTGACCTTGGTGATAAATTGCAAAATCAACCCTTGTAGAATCTTGAGCGAACCTTTCATATGCCTCTTTAATCTGCTTCTTTGTAAATGTGTGTCTCGTACCCGTTAAATCTAAACTTTCTGAATCACTCATACTTAAAAAAATGCTGTCATAATCCGACGAATCAATGGATTTAAGTTGTATGTTCATCACACTTGCTCCTTCCAATTCTCGCAAAAATATGTTTAAGTCTTAGTGGAGGCATTTATTTTATAGCTTTTTATACATAGGTAAAGTGAGGTCTTGCACGTGAATTCACAGCAATTTTCACCGTATATCACGTTCGAAAGAACCCAGTGGGCAGATTTTAGACAAATGAGCGACTGGTCACTAACCGATGTCGATTTACGCGAATTACAAGGATTAAATGAGCGATTGTCGATGACGGAAGTGGCTGACATTTACGTCCCACTATCTCGTCTTTTACATTTACATTATACCAAAGCAAAAGAATTACATCAGGATACAAACCGATTCTTGCAATTGGATACGCTTACAGTTCCTTTTATAATCGGGATCGCAGGAAGTGTCGCAGTTGGAAAAAGCACGACGGCTCGGATCATCGAACATTTAGTATCCCAATGGCCTGGAAAACCACGAGTTGAACTTGTCACAACTGATGGTTTCTTATACTCCAATGAACAACTCGAAGAACTTGGTCTTATGAAGAAAAAAGGCTTCCCGGAGAGCTTCGATGTATCGCGTCTCTTTAGGTTTTTATCTGAATTGAAGTCCGGAGAAGAACGCGTCACCGCTCCTCTTTATTCTCATATGAAATACAACGTTCTACAAGATGAAGAGCAAGTGTTAATGCGACCAGACGTCGTTATCGTGGAAGGGATTAACGTTTTGCAACCACCAAAGCTTGAAAAACACCAAGCGAGAACGTTCGTGTCAGATTTCTTTGACGTTTCAATGTACATCGACGCCGAGGAACCGATGATTGAACAATGGTACAAAAACCGCTTCAACTTACTTAGAAAAACATCGTTCCAACAGCCGGAATCCTACTTCCAGAAATTCAAAGACTTAACTGAAGACGAAGCACGAGCTGTTTCAGACCGTATTTGGAAAGAAACCAATCGAGTAAACCTCGTTGAAAATATTCTTCCGACAAGAAACCGTGCCGACCTAATCTTACAAAAAGGTGAGGGCCACAAAGTCGAACGGATTCACGTTCGAAAGTTGTAAAAAGGAACGCTGCATGCAGCGTTCCTTTTTACTGTTCTTCTAACACGTCGATCAACTGCTGAAACCCTTTTTTTAGCTTCTTTAAACGTGAACATCGGATACATATGCATCATGCTTTTCGCTTCGATGTATGTAACTTTCTTTCCTTCGCCTTCTGCCTTCTCTACGAACTTCTTCACATCTGGCTGTAAAATATCATGCGTTCCCATGAAAATCGTAAGCTCCGAATCAAAATCAGATGTACCATATGCTGGGCTGATCAATGGGTTATCCAGTTCCAAATCACCAGCGTACCAGCGTCCCGCCTCTTTAACACCAGGTGTCGCTAAAAATACATCTTTGCTTTCTATTTTTTTTATGGCAGTATTCGTCATGGACACGTCTAACCACGGTGAAATTAGTATGGTTTTGTCAGGTTGCTCTTGATCGTTTTCTTTTAACTTTTGGACGAGCGATAAAGCAAGCCCTGCCCCTGCTGAATCCCCCATAATGACATCTGGAAAGCGATCGTGAAGAATCTCTTCAGTAGTAGCGATCGTTTCTTCGTACGTATGTTCAGGTGCTAACGGATACAAAGGAACAGTGATTGTACAAGGGAAATGTTCAATGATGCGTTGTAAGAAATACCAATGAGTGACCGTAATATGGTGAACATACGCTCCGCCATGCAAATAAAATAGATGACGTTTCGGGGTCTCGCCCTTTGGACGCAACACATAGACAGGAACATTGCCATAATCTAATCGTTCTACATCCAAGTTCGTTAACACCTTCAATGGCGGCGTATAATCTAGGTGCCGTCTCGTTTCAATCCCTTTTCGCAACGACTCGCCTGTTTGTTGCCAAAACTGCTTTCGCCTCGTCACTTTTAACATAAATTTGAACATTCGACTCCCTGCACTTTCCATCCGCTGCCTCCTCTACGCTGTTTGATTTTATTATAACAAAACCGCTACTCAAAACATTGTACACTCGTCGTACGAGCCTTCCACAAAATTGGATTGCTTCTAATTGGTTAGTCTATCACCGGCAGGTCTTAATTATATCTTCGTGGCCAATCAAGACGACAATACGATTTCAGTAATTGACGGAAATACGAATAGAGAAATTGCTATAATTCCTGTAGGTTCAAACCCAATCGGGATCAGCGTAAATCCAGTTACAAACCTCGTCTACGTAACAAACTTTCTCGACAATACAGTTTCCGTCATTGATGCGATTACTTTCGAAGACATCGTAACGATTGATGTAGGGGACTTGCCTTATAACGTAAGTGTTAATCCAATTACAAATCGGATTTATGTAGTAAATTACGGGAGCTTTGATGTCTCTATCATTGATGGTGACACAAACACGGTTATTGCGACAGTTCCTGTCGGTATCATTCCACTTGAACTCGATATCAATGTTGTCACCAATACAATTTATGTGACGAACTCTTTAGATAACACCGTTTCTGTAATTGATGGGAATTCGAACACAAACGTTGCTACAATCACAGTTGGATTTTCCCCTTTTGGAGTAGGAGTAAACTCACAAACAAACTTGATCTATGTTGCAAATAACTTTGACAACACAGTTTCGATAATTGATGGAACTACGAACCAAGAACTCGAAAGAATCAATGTCGGACTTGGTCCATACGGCGTCAACGTGAATGAAACGACAAATCGAATTTATGTTACAAACTTTTTCGAGAATTCGGTCTCGGTCATTGACGGGAACACAAATGATGTCGTTGCAAGCATTCAAGTCGGGGAGGAGCCTATTGCTATAGCCATCAATCTTACTCTAAATATAATTTATGTCACAAATCAAGCGGATAATACCGTCTCCGTTATTGACGGGAATACGAATTTAATAATTGCAACGATTCCTGTTGGAAGCTTCCCATTTGGTCTTGACGTTCTTCCTTAACGTAGTCATTAAAAAAACGGCCCCGTCGTCGGGACCGTTTCCATACTTCATTTAGTTGCTTGCTGTAATTGCTTTTGCAATTGTTACTGTACGCTTTGCTTGGTTTGCAATGGCTTCATCAAGTTTGTTTTCTTGAATGTTCCCTTCACCGTCAACGGTTGCGCTCGTTCCGTACGGGTTACCGCCTGATTCAAATGTAACTGGGTCTGTATACCTGGTGCGGCAATAATTGTTCCCCAGTGGAACATAGTTTTGTAAAGAGCAAGAACCGTTGCTTCTTGACCACCGTGTGGGTTTTGCGCTGAACTCATCGCACTTACGACTTTGTTAACAAGCTTTCCTTGAGCCCAAAGACCGCCTGCTTGGTCGATGTATTGTTTTACTTGACCTGGTACGTTACCAAAGCGAGTTGGTACGCTCCAAATGATGGCATCTGCCCAGTCAAGATCGTCCATTGTTGCTTCTGGTACATCTTGTGTTGCTTCATAGTGCGCTTTCCATGCTGGATTAGACTCAATCGCTGCCATCGGTGCAAGTTCTGGAACTTTAACTAGCTTGACTTCTGCGCCTTCTTTTTCTGCAGCTTCTTTTGCCCAGTTTGCCATTTTGTAGTTTGTTCCTGTTGAACTGTAATAAATAATTGCTACTTTAACCATGATATCCTTCTCCTTTGTTGGTTCTTCAGTATGGTCTTTCCCGAATAATCTAGCTAAAAATCCCATAATTTCTCTCTCCCTCTCCACCTCCTACGTAAAATTAAAGATGGTTAATCGTCCGAACTTCAGCCGGATGAAGGTTTGCTTCGATTTTGTCCCGGTCTGATTCATACCACTCCGGAAGCTTTAACTGCTCACCCATCGTCTTGTATGACTCGTCATGTGCAAACCCTGGAGGGTCTGTAGCAATTTCAAACAACAGTTGGCCACGCTCGCGGAAATAAATCGCGTTAAAATACTGACGATCTTGAACTGGAGTCACTTGATATCCAGCATTTGCCACATGCTTTTGCCACTCCACTTGCTCATCATCATCTTTCGCGCGATAAGCAATATGATGTACCGTTCCAGCACCTAGACGACCTGTCCCCACATTGTCAGCATACAAATCAATCGTTCCACCAATGGCTGCGTTCGATGAAAAGCGGATATATCCGTCTTGTTCTCCGACTCGCTCAAACCCCATCGTCTCTTCTAATAATGTTGCGGTTTCTTTAAAGTTAATTGAAAGAAGTGTCGCACCACTAAATCCTTTAATGGCTTCAATTTCGCTTATGCCGTTAAACGGCCACTGACTGTTTCGACCTGATTCTTGTTCCACAAGCGAGAGCTGAAGTCCATGTGGATCTTCAAATTGAAGGTATGTTTGCCCGAAGCGAGTTGTTTCTTCATACGAGACGTTAAATTTCTCAAATCGCTTCTTCCAAAAATCCATCGTTCTCGGTGGAATCGCAAAGTCCGTTCGACCGACTTGCCCTCCACCACTCGCGCCTTTATGAGCACCTGGCCAAGGGAAGAACGTCATAATCGTGCCTGGACTGCCATTGTCATCTCCAAAATACAAATGATACGTCCCTGGATCATCGAAATTAATGGTTTTCTTCACGAGTCGCATACCTAGAAAACCTGCATAAAAATCAACATTTTCCTGAGGATCACCAACGATCGCCGTTATATGATGTATTCCTTTTGTTTTCATACTTAAGCCTCCCTTTGTTTAGGATGTCCAGAGTTAGAAAGGATATTGATTACAACCAATTATATTATCTCTAATTCGAGATAAATAGGTAAAAAAATATGGAATTGATTTATCTCTAATTTGAGATAATCGTAACAAAAAGTCTTGCGATATGTCAAGACTTTCTATCACAACTTTGTTGATTTTCCTAATTTCTTTAGAAGATCAATGGCTTGTTCCTTCTCTTCTGAATCAAGACCTTCCATAATGGACTCAATCGCTTCTACATGACTAGGGAAAATCTCATCCATAAACGAACGGCCTTTTTCCGTTATAGAAACGAACGTAATTCGTCGATCATTTGGACAAGGTTTTCGTTGCGTGTAACCTCTTTTTTTCCAATTTGTCTACGACATACGTAATGGAACTACTTGCAATCAATACTTTTTCTCCGATTTTCTGGACAGGCTGATCTCCTTTATTGTAAAGAAGTTCAATCACTGCGAACTCTGTTGGATTTAACCCGTGTGAGCGAATATCATGTTCAACATTTCTTTTCACTGATTCAAGTGAGCGTGTCATTACAACGAATAGTTTTAGTGCTAAAGCTTGTTCTTGATTCCATTCAGTTGTTGTCATTTTCTAACCACCTTCGTATTCCTCATTATAACACCGTTACTCTCTCACTTCACTAGGTCTCCTCTGTATCATTTAAAGTCATTGACAAGGGAGGACTGAACTCCTACGCTAAACATGAAAAGAGGGATCAACTTGAATAATAAAGAGATTGAGAAGAAAGTTGTCGAGCAGTTCCAGCAAGACGAGAACATGATGATTATGGTGTTTGCTCAGTGGTGTGTGAATCATGACTTAGATCCAATCGAGTTATATGAAAGCGCGTATCCATCGCAACCGATGCATCCAGAACACCGGAAAACGATTGACGATGTCACTGTTCCAAAAGAAGAAGCCGAAGACATTGACACAGCTAGCGTATTATCCGTTCTACAACTATTCAGGAATACTGATTTAGCTGCCGTTGTAGAGGAACAATCGCGCAAAAACAAACCTTCGTCCGATTAAGGCCGAAGGTTTGTTTTTTAGAAGAATAAGAAATGTGCCATGAAGGCGATAATCGGTAGTGTAATTAATGTACGAATAATAAATACCAACACCAAATCTAACAAGTTAAGCGGTAAGTTAGAGCGTAAAATAAGTACACCCACCTCAGACATGTAAACCAACTGTGTCATCGATAAACAAGCGATAACGAATCTCGTCAATTCACTATCAATGCCTGACCCAACATAGCTGGTAAGAACATATCAGCAAACCCAACTACTACTGCAACAGCTGCGTCAGAGGCTTCTGGAATTTGTAGCAATTGCAATAATGGTACGAACGGATACGAAATGATATGGAAAATTTGCGTGTATTCCGCAATGATTAACGCAAGTGTCCCTAAACTCATAACAAGTGGTAGTAGTCCGAACCAAATGTCTAATACATTTTTCGTTCCTTGCTTAAGCATCACACCTGCACTAGGTGTATTTGACGCCTTCGTTACAGCTTTATGATACCCCCATTTAAAGACTGAAGTGTTTTCAGGGACAGGATCTTCTGTTGTGATCTGTTCTGCACGCTCATAATACTTGTCTTTCTTCCATGAAAGAGGAGGAATTCTAGGTGTGATCACTGCTGCTATAAATCCTGCGACACAAACCGTAATATAAAACTGTATGAACATGTGACTAATATCCAAAAACTGCACAATTAGAATACTAAACGCAATTGAAGCAATGTTAAAGTTTGTCGCAATGACCGCAGCTTCACGTCCAGTATAAAATCCCCGTTCATATTGTTGCATCGTAACGAGAACTCCTACCGTACCACTACCAAGCCATGAAACGATCATATCGACCGATGACCGACCAGGAGCGGTAAATAACGGACGCACAATTCTACGTAACAACGTACCGAAAAATTCCATTAAACCGTATTCCGTTAGAATCGGTAAGAACAAACCAGCAAACAAAAACCACGTAAACAATACTGGAACGAGAGATCCAAGAACTTCTCCTCCTGTGGCACTATCCCAAATCCAGCTTGGTCCAATTTGAAAAATAACGATAATCGCAAAGATTGCACCGAGAATTCTCCATACTAACCATACATTACTCACATAAAACAAATCTCGAATAAACCCATTATTCATCATGCCTGTCGGTTGGACTTTTGAGACGATGATTGAACCGACTGCAGAGATAACGAGTAAAATTGTTACAATCATCGGGATGCTTCCACCCATTAACCCTTGTACGTACGAGGCCATAATTCCAACACCGATCGTAACTTCATCACCAACTGGGATTGGAATTAAGAACATACCGATTCCTAAAATAGCAAAAATGATAAAACGCCAATGGCTCGCTTCTTTTACTTGCGTATTCATATGTCCTCCAAGATGTGTAATTTTTCTATGTCATACTAAAACGCAAGAAACGTGCCAAATAATAAAACGATGAACGCTACAATTCGATCCAAAAATAAATCAAATTAAGTTAATTTTGATTTATTTTTGGATCGCGATTTGTTTTTGAATCAATTTTGTACTCTTTTAACTTTCGAACGACAGAAGGTTGGCTCAATCCAAGAAGCTTACTCATTTCGTACGTCGTATTGCACTCATCAAATGCAAGTTGTAACCAATGTTGTTCTACCTTTTTCAACTCTTCTTTTAATTGAAACCCTTCACTTAATAACGGTTCAGCTTCTGAAGCCGGTAGCGAGCGACGTTCTTTTGATTCAAAGATTCCTTTCAAATCTTCCACCGTTACGAGTTCTTCTGAGCTCGTTAACAATAAGCGTGATAAAAAGTTCTCGAGTTCTCGCACGTTCCCAGGCCAGTGATAATGGTAAAGACGTTCTAACACTTGAGGATGGAGCTTTCTCTTCAAATCATAACGCTCATTTATTTCTTCAACCTTTTTAAAGATTAACCCTGGAACGTCTTCACTACGTTCGCGTAATGATGGGACGGTGATTGGAATTACATTAATGCGGTAATACAAATCTTCACGGAACAACCCTTTCTCGACGAGTTGTTCTAAGTTGCGGTTCGTTGCGGCTACAAGGCGGAAATCCACATGTTTCTCGACTCGTCCACCAATTGGAGTGACTTTCTTTTCTTGTAACACTTGCAGTAACTTTCCTTGCATTTGAAGAGGAATATCCCCAATTTCATCAAGAAAAAGCGTTCCCTCGTCTGATAGCTCTACGAGACCGATCCTACCTTGACGATCCGCACCGGTAAATGCCCCTTTTTCATACCCGAACAACTCTGCCTCGAACAGCGTATCAGGAATCGCGCTACAGTTAATCTCGATAAAAGGCCCATCAAGTCGTTTGCTCTCTTTATGAAGCTCACGGGCAAACATACTTTTTCCAACTCCAGATTCCCCGTAAAAGATGACAGAAGCGTCTGACGGGGCTGTACGACTAATCAATGTCTTAATGCGACTAATCGCCTTACTCTCATGAACGATCGAATGAAATGTCTGCTCTCTCGTTCGCAACACATCCAGTTCATTTTGATAACGTTCGCTTTGCACTTGCAAGGACTCGTATTCCTTTTTCATTTCCTGAATCTCAGTGAGGTCATGCGAAACGCTAATGACTCGAACGATCTCTTTTTTTTCTCATCGCGAACGGGAAAAGCTGTTGCCATGACCGTACGACCGGTTACAGTTGCTTGCATTACTTGTTGCTGCTTCCCCGTTTGCATCACAAGTTTCGTAATTGAAGGTTTGAAGACTCCTTCAAGCTCCAACTGTTCGACATTTCTTCCTATTAATTCGTTGTGAGTGACTCCGTAGATTTCCGCACAACTAGGGCTTGCTCGTAGCACATGCCCTGTTCCATCTGTAATCACGATATTATCGGTTGAATGATTGAGCACCGCATCTAGTTCTAAATCTAAGTTGTTCGCCATTCGCACTTCACCTCACTACGAAGTTGGTATAAATATTGCATCTAAAGAGTATTAGATTGTCATAAGGAGTGTTACAGATGTATAAACCAAAAGATTCTTCAACATCCCCACGCTTTAGTGGAGTAAGAACATTCATGCGTTTACCTAATATTAAAACGACCGAAGATATTGATTTCGCTGTACTCGGTGTTCCATTCGACACTGCTGTATCGAATCGAACAGGAGCCCGTTACGGTCCTGCACATATTCGCGATTTTAGCGTTTTGTTGCGACCATATAACGCATCCCAAGATATTAACATCTTCGATCATTGTTCTGGTGTAGATTATGGTGACATTGATATTATCCCAGGTAACATTCACCGTACATACGAACGGATTCAAGAAGGGCTAAAACCTTTGCTCGATAAAGAAATTCGTCCGATTATTCTCGGTGGCGATCATTCAACATCCCTCGGTACGCTACGTGCATTTAAAGAAAAATACGGTCCTGTCGCACTCGTTCACTTTGATTCACATAGCGATACGTGGGACAACTACTTTGGCGAAAAATACATGCACGGTACCCCATTCCGTCGAGCGGTTGAAGAAGGCTTGATCGACGTGGATCACTCGATTCAAGTCGGTTTGCGCGGTCCGCTCTATGGTCCAGAAGACGTGACCGATCCACGTGACCTCGGATTTGAAACGATTTTAATGGATGAAGTTCATGAACTTGGTGTTGAAAACGTATTAAAGCGCATCCACAAGCGTGCTGCTGGTGCACCTGTTTTCGTTTCTTTTGATATCGATTTTGTTGATCCTGCGTATGCGCCAGGGACAGGAACACCCGAAGTTGGCGGCCCTACAAGTCATGAGGCACTTCAATACGTTCGTGGTTTGAAAGGCTTGAACATCTTAGGCTTTGACCTTGTAGAAGTGCTCCCTGCATACGACAACGGAGACGTTACCGCAGCGCTTGCTTCAGCTGTAGCGTTCGAAATGATCTCTCTTGTTGCCTTAGAAAAAGCTGGACGTTTGTAAACGCATTATCTTTCATAATCCAAAGAAAAGCAATGGGAGCGGTCTCCCATTGCTTTTCTTAAACATTCCGATATACACGACTGTAAAAGCGCATCTCAGCCATCGCTGTTACGAACTCATTAACAAATGTACTTGCTTCTCGCTCGACAATCACACCGGGCTTACCGCTAATGTTCATTTGTTCAATGATCACCGCGCCTTCTTCCGTTGCACCGATTGGTTTGAAATGATTGTATGTGTCGCGCACAAAGTTTCTCGTTTTCCTCATGAAATAACGACTCGGATCACTTCCACCAATGACGTACAACCCATCATATAGAAGAGGTGACCCTGTTAGGAATGTCTCATCAATGGAGTACTTAACGCCATCTGATCCTTCGACATCTCCAAGTCGCTCCCCGACAAAAACGAGTTCTAGTCCAGCTTCCTCTAACTCACTTAAAACGTATTTCGTTTCATCTCCATCAAATCCATCAGCAATGAGCACACCCACTCTCAATGTGTTCGGATAGCGTGGTTGGTTCATTAAGCTTAAAGCAGCAGATGATTGTTGCACCGAAACTTGAGAAACATTCGGTCGCTTCACCCCTACTTCTTTCGCAACGAGCGCCGCAAGCTCGTGGTCAATTTTACCGAGCATATTCACAACACGTTGGCGAACTTCAACCGTTTCGACTTTTCCAAGCTCAAATGAAAAAGCTTGAATGATATGATCTTTCTCAACAGGCTCATACTGTTCCAGAAAAGCCGTGCTTGAGAATAGTGATCTTCAAAACTAGGAGCCGTCTTCCGAACTTTAATACCTTCTACGGTTGATGGGTACGTACTAAATCCACCTTCTCGTGGTGGCACTTCTTTCGGCGTATTACCCGCCAAATAATTTTTATGGTAGGCGACTTGACCTTTATTAATCGTAATACGGCCTTGACCGTCTCGTTGATTGTTATGGATCGGACAGACAGGGCGGTTGATCGGGAGTTCTTGATAATTTGTACCGACGCGATACAACTGAGTATCAGCATAGGAAAAGACTCTCCCATGAAGGAGCGGGTCATTTGAGAAATCGATGCCCGGCACGATCTGCCTGGATGCAGTGCACTTTGTTCCGTTTCAGCAAATACGTTATTAACATTGCGATTCAACGTCATTTTACCGACGATTTGAACAGGTACTTCTTCTTCTGGCCATAGTTTCGTCGCATCTAAAATATCGAAATCAAACATGAACTCATCATCTTCGGATATAATTTGCAAACCGAGCTCATATTCAACGAAGTTGCCCATTTCAATATTGTTATACAAATCCCGTCGATGAAAGTCCGGGTCTGCGCCTCCGAGTTTTTGCGCTTCATCCCAGATGAACGAATGGGCGCCAAGCACTGGTTTCCAATGAAACTTCACAAAATGCGAAGTCCCTTCCCGGTTAACAAGTCGAAACGTGTGGACCCCAAATCCTTCCATCATCCGAAAGCTTCGTGGGATTGTTCTATCAGACATAATCCACATCATCATATGAGCTGATTCAGTATTGCTACCGATAAAATCCCAAAACGTATCATGAGCGGTTTGACCTTGAGGAAATTCAGTGTGTGGCTCAGGCTTTACAGCATGGATCAAATCTGGGAACTTAATGCTATCTTGAATAAAGAAAACAGGTATATTGTTGCCAACAAGGTCAAAGTTCCCTTCATCTGTATAGAACTTCGTCGCAAATCCTCGTACGTCTCGATTCGTTTCATTTGCCCCTCGTGATCCTGCGACTTGCGAAAACCGAACAAACACCGGTGTAATTTTGTTTGGATCTTGTAAAAACGACGCTTTCGTTAAATGAGCCAACGATTTATACACTTGGAATTCTCCGTGCGCTCCGTAACCTCTTGCATGCACGACTCGTTCTGGGATCCGTTCCCGATCAAAATGAGCGAGTTTCTCTTGAAACAAAAAGTCTTCATGTAAAGTCGGTCCACGCAGACCTGCTTTTAATGTATTTTCGTCGTTAGAAATCTTCGTTCCTTCATTTGAAGACATTTCCTTTCCTTTATTATCTTGTGTAAATTTATCTAACTGATCGTCTTTGTCATTCCAATAACGGTCTTGATCTTTCGCCAACGTACACACCTCCCTCCTATATCTATATTAGAAGGGAATTCTCATATGCACGCTTACTCATACATTTCAGCTTCAACATCCCAAACGTTTTGTTGTTTTCGTAACATCACAATTTGTCCGATATGATAACCCGTATGAATAACCATATTCGCGACCATCATCGCCCACGTTTCATCTGTATATTCACTAATTTGTTGCTCCCATTCCCATTCTTCTGTTTCTTGAATGACTTGCATCCAATCGTCCATAATTGTTGTGATTGTCGCAACAGTGACTTCCCAATCCATCTCTGTCCCAGAAACAAATGTATCTTCATTCCGTTCTTCAATCGGTGGTACAGGTTCACCTTGAAAACGGTCCAGACATCGACCATTGTAGGTAATTAAGTGATTCACAATCTCATGGATGCTATGAAGATCAACACGCTCTTTCCAATTTGCTTGTGCCTCGTTCACCCCAGCTAATGCTTGTTGCAAACACGCAAACCAATGGTTCTCATCATGACATGCCGACAATTGTCTGAGAAAAACCTGCTGTGCTCCCATGCGCCACTGTACCCCTTCCATATCGCTTTAAAGAATACCTATTCCACATCGATTACAATTTTCCTGCTACATTTCCATGAACCGACTCAACGACCATGACATACAATAGACTATTACCTAGTTAGAAAGGGAGTGCAATGATGCCTCGTGAAAGTTATCATCTATGGCGAAACAGTCGTAGCAACACACGTCAACGCCACGGAAAAAAGCGACACGGATATCGAGTAGAAATCAACAACAATTTAATTAACGGTCCCGGAGTTGTTGGTGGAGGTCAAACCCCTACAGTCCCTACTACCCCAACACCGCCGACAGTTCCAACATTCCCAACAGCACCTACAACTACGAATGGATAACAAAAACCCACGGGCAAAATGTCCGTGGTTTGTTATGAGCTCATCGATTCTCCACCATCAACGTGTAGCACTTGACCTGTTACATGTCTTGAGTCATCAGAAGCCAAATACACATACGTTGGCGCTAACTCAAAAGGCTGGGCCATTCGATCAAAAAGGTTTAAACCGTGCAATGCATTTTCATCTGAAGAAAAACTTGCAGGAATGAGTGGCGTCCAAATCTTGCCTGGGGCAACTGCATTAACACGAATCTTCTTTGGGGCAACATTTCGTGCTAACGCCCGTGTAAAACCGACAATCGCGCCTTTCGTTGCGGTATAATCCATCAGTCTTGCTTCACCAACATACGTAACGACCGATGCTGTATTAATAATTGCATCTCCCGCTTGTAAATGAGGTACCGCCTCCCGAGTCGTATAAAAATGGGAGTATATATTGATCTTGAACGTTTCATCAAATTGTTCGTCACTAATATCCATGATTTCATTTTGATGAAATTGAATGCCAACGTTATTGACGAGTATGTTTAATCCACCAAAGGTTTGGATTGTTTCTTGTACAATTCTTTTACACTGTTCTTTATCACTAAGATCACCCGGCAACAACAGGCATTGTTGCCCTAATTGTTCTATTCGGTGCTTCGTACGATTGGCATCGTCATGTTCATCCAAATAAGAGATTGCAACATCGGCACCTTCTTTTGCATAGCTAATCGCTGTTGCAGCTCCGATTCCACTATCTCCACCGGTAATGAGCGCAACTCTACCTCGTAGTTTTCCACTACCTTTATCATTTGGGTTCTCCACAATGGGTCTTGGCACCATCACATCTTCAATACCAGGTTGGCGTAATTGACGTTGCTCAGGTTGAGCTAAAGGAATTTCTTCATAGCGCTTTATTGTACCAAGGTTCGGATACTGAGGATATGGATCAATGACTAAATTCTCTTCGTACCAGCGCTGATACTCACGGATTTCTTCCATTTGCTCCTGAGATAATTTACCACTCACAAACGACCAACTCCTTCTTCCTCAGCTTATGCTGGCACATGCGGATGTGAAAGAAGTCAAGCTCAAGTTACGTGTTAAAGCGTAACGTACGATATGGAGGTGTTTCGATGAATTCCATTGAGTTTTTCCCAGAAGTTACTCGCCTTTTTGAAACGAGCCCTAAGTCACTCGTGATGAACTATACAGACCATGAGTTCCTGGTACCTTCGAGCTCTTTTCGTCCACCTTACTACACAGAAGCACGATACGAACCTTACTATTCGGATGTCTAGGAGACCCAAAAAAGACAAGTCGCCAAACAGGCCACTTGTCTTTTACTTAAGGGTTTCGCTCAAATGTCGCTTTCGCTAATTGGGTAATCGTCATATCGTCCATCGGTGGGTTGTGTAAACCTGCACGTACGTCCCGATAATACCGCCCTAACGGATTACCTGTTGCAAGACTTCTCGCACCAACAACACGCATTGAAAGATCGACAATCGTTTGCGCGTCATTTACGACACTATGTTTCACGGCACCCAGTTCAAGCTTCATATCGTTCCGCTCTTCATCGGAGCTTTCATCCCATTTTTTTTGATACTGCATAGAGAAAATGCCGATTTCTAACACGCAACAGTTCAGCTTCACCGATCTTTTGTTGCACGTTTGGCAAGTCGGCAATTGTACCGTCAATGCTATTCGGGGAGTAATTGTTCGCGGCACTTGCGCTATATGATAAAGCTGCCGTAGCGATTCCTAAATACGTAACTGGAATATGCAGAAGCCACCCTGCAGCGTCTTTAAAGCCTGGGGTTAACGTTTCGACGTAATCTTTGTCACGGACAATC
The DNA here is from genome assembly GCF_000698185.1 of Geomicrobium sp. JCM 19055. Taxonomy (NCBI): domain Bacteria; kingdom Bacillati; phylum Bacillota; class Bacilli; order Caryophanales; genus Geomicrobium; species Geomicrobium sp. JCM 19055. The sequence goes on along the minus strand of NZ_BAXL01000003.1, from coordinate 41,983 downwards.
ACACGGTTTAAGATTAAATCATCACTGCCAGTTGCTCGCATCCCGAGCGTATCCCATGTATTCTTCACAAGAACTCCATCGAGATCACGGCGAATGAGGAAGTTCCCTACCTCATCACGACCTTCAATCGCAGCACTCACGACGAAATAATCGAGTGTCGGCGCCAGTGTCGTAAACGTTTTCCGTCCTGTAATTTCGTATCCACCGTCCACTTTGACTGCGGTTGTCTCAGGTTTCCCTCCTCTTGTTGGGCTACCTGTGGCCGGTTCGCTCGCAGCATTGTTAAGAAGCGCTCCATTTTCTATGACATCGCTGACCACTTCTCGGTACACTTCATCGTCCCACGTTCCTTTTTCACCGAGAGTCATAATAATTCCCATGTGCCAACCGATCGATAATGCCGTCGAGCCGTCAGCCTTCGCGATGATTTCCTGAAGCTCTAGCAATTCGGTAAGCGAAATCCCCTTACCCCCATATTCTTTTGGTACACTTAATCCTGGGTAGCGAATTTCTTTCAGGGTAGTAAAGTTCTCGTGGGGAAAGCTACCTTCAGCGTCGTGTTGATGCGCACGTTCTGCGAACGTTTCTACCGTTTTTGCTAAAAACTCTTTCCGCTCTTCTTGGTTGCTTAAAGCGAACATGTCCGACATCACTTTCTCAACTCCTTTCTGTAAATAATACTAAATCCATCTGAATAATGCACCTACAGTGAATTAGAAGTTCATGATAAAATAGTGAAACTTACCTAGATACTAAATCGTATCAATTAAGTAGAAGAAAGGAGCGTTATGAATGACAGTCGTACTCATCGTTTTGCTTTTAATCGTAATTGGAGCTGCCGCAGCGATCGGTATATTCTGGTTCAGCTCGTACAACCGTCTTGTGAAATATCGAATGTGGGCGGAGGAAAGCTGGGCACAAATTGACAACATGCTTAAACAACGCTATGACATGATTCCAAATCTTGTTAACACCGTAAAAGGATACGCCAAACACGAACAAGAAACGTTAACACAAGTCATCGAGAAACGGAATCAAATGCAAGATTCAAATGTGTCACGTAATGAGCAAATGCATGCAAACAATGAAGCGGAACAAATGCTCGGTCGTTTATTTGCTTTACGTGAGGATTACCCCGATTTAAAAGCAAATGAAAACTTTATGCACTTACAACAAGAACTGACTTCAATGGAGCGTAAGCTCGCCTATGCAAGACAAACGTACAATTCAACCGTTCGCGACTATAACATCGCCGTGCAATCGATTCCGACGAACTTCGTTGCAAATGTACACAACTTCCTGCAATATGAAATGCTTGAAACGCCGGAAGAAGAGCGTGAAAATGTAAAAGTAGAATTTTAAGGCGGGTCGCCATGAATCGATTAAAACAAATTCAACATAATAAAAGAAAAACCGTCGTCATTGTTACTGGCTTTATTTTATTCGTTCTATTTGTAGGGGCGGCTCTTACGTACAGCTTGTACGGTGAGATCTTTACAGGCTTATTAATGGCACTTGTTATTGGTGGCGGCTATAGTGCAATGATGATCTTCAGCAGTACGAACGTCGTTATGCGGATGAACCATGCCCAAGAAATTACAGAGCGCTCCCAAAACATTCAACTTTGGGAGATGGTTGATAATATGGCGATGGTTGCGCGCATCGAAAAGCCACGACTATTCATTATTAAAGATAATAGTCCAAATGCTTTCGCAACCGGAACTTCACCAAAGAACGGTGCGGTTGCGGTAACGACAGGTTTAATGGACCACTTAAACCACGATGAACTTGAAGGTGTTATTGCACACGAAGTTGCCCACATTAAAAATTACGACATTCGATTATCAACGATTGCAGTGGCGCTCGTTTCAGCTGTTGCCATATTATCTGATCTTGGTATGCGTATGATGTTCTTCTCACGTGGTGGCAATAATAAGCAGCATCCGTTCGTTTTGATATTAGCTCTAGCGTTAGTGATTTTATCACCGCTCATTGCTGTGCTCATTCAAATGGCAATTTCAAGAAACCGTGAATATCTTGCCGATGCTAGTGCAGCAGAACTCACGAGAAACCCTGAAGCACTCGCCTCAGCACTGCAAAAGATTACTGGTGTTGACACACCGGTACGAGAAGCGTCAAGTAGCTCAGCATCACTTTATTTCGCAGACCCCTTAAAGAAAAAAAAGTAACGGGGTTGTTTTCAACTCACCCAGACCCGAAAGAACGAATTGAACGGTTAATGCAAATGTAGGAAGAAGCGAAAAATTCGCTTCTTTCTTTTTTTCATAGTAAAACGATCGCTTTTGTGGAATAATAGATTAAGTTTGTAGAAAAAGGAGCTCAGATCTAGATGTTCGCACAAGTTAACGGAACACGATTATTCTTTGATGTTGAAGGATCAAGTTACGTACCCGAAGGTCCAACGATGAAAAAAAGACCCGTCTGCATCGCAATCCACGGGGGACCTGGAAGTGATCATTCCGATTTCAAACCGTGGTTAAGTCCACTTCAAGATACAATGCAAATCATTTACGTTGATTTGCGAAACAATGGCCAATCTGAACGCGTTGACTTAGAAACGTGCACGATGGAAACGATGGCTGATGACATTGAAGCTCTTCGTAAGTATTTAGGATTGGACAAAGTCTTCGTACTCGGTCATTCTTTCGGTGGTATGATCGCTCAAATTCTCGCTGTCCGTCATCCACAAGCGATTGAGAAATTATTCCTTATTAATACCGCTCCAAGTCATCACTTTTATGAAGATGCTTTAGCATTTGCAAAGCAAGTGGCAACACCGAGACAGTTGGAGCTAATTCCACAACTGTTCGAAGGTAACCTTGAAAGTGAAGAAGCTCAAATTGAGTGGTGGGCAGAAAACTACGGTCTCTATTTCTATCATCAAGATGAAAAGATCATGTACGAAACAGGACACCGCCCGATTGAATCGCTAGGCATTAGTAATTATACGTTTAAACATATCATGCCTCATTACGATTACCGTGACGAGATCACGGCAATTAAAGCACCTGTATTTATCGCATCTGGTCGTCATGATTGGATTACACCAACGTCTCAATCAGAAGTCATGAACCAACTCATCCCGAATTCAACGCTTTACGTCTATGAAAAAAGTGGTCATAACCCGTTTATCGAAGAACAAGAACAGTTTCTATCTGATATTCGCCACTTCGTAACGAAGGAGGACTGAGTATGAGCGCTGAAATCCTCGTCATTTTGCTCGTCGCCGCCGTATACTTCGGTGGTCTCTTATACGTTGGATTTAAACTTTCGAAGACGATGCACTCGCTTGATGATTATATTTTAGGCGGACGGAACTTGCCTTGGTTCGTCCTCACCCTAACGTTTGCTGCAACAGTCGCCAATACAGCTACAGTCATGGGGCAACCTGGCTTTGCCTACTCTAGCGGATTTACATACGTATTCTGGGCGGCACTCTCTGCAACGACTATCGGAATTATTTTACTGAGCCGTTTCGGTGCACGGTTACGTGCAATGAACTTAACGACCATTAGTGACCTTGCAACCGCTCGTTTTGGGAACAGTCGCCGAGTCGAAGTATTAATGAGTGTCTGGCAAGTCAGCTGGGGGATTTTCATTATCGGTATGTCCCTCTTTGGGGTCTCGCTGATCATTGAGGTCATTACCGGCATTTCTTGGGCGTATAGCATCGGTCCAATCGCCATCGTAACGATTCTTTATACGATGACCGGTGGACTAAAAGCCGTCGTATTAACTGACGCATTGCAAATGCTCATTATCGTACTTGGAGTTACGTCATTGTTCTTAATGCTTACGTTCCAGCACGGGTTCTTTACGAATTTTATGAGCGATTACGTAGGTGGTGATGGGTTTACACTCTCCTCAACTGCTGAAGAGCTGACGTTATTCCCTGGATTTACGGATTTATTTACGTTACCACCTGAAATGACGCTGTTTGCGTTAATCGCCTACATTATAGCGACGTCTTTTTGGATTCCAGTCGACCTTGGCTTCGTACAACGGTCGCTTGCTGCAAAATCAGTCAAAGACAGTCGCCGCGGTGTGTACAGCTTCTTCGCGTTAGATTGGTTTAACGCTTGGATTCTCGTATTAATCGGAGCTTACGGTGCCGTATTGTTACCTGGACTTGTGAACACCGATGAAGTTGTCATTCGACTCGTCCAAGACACATTGCCGCTCATTGGTGCTGCACTCGTCGTGACAGCTGTTGCAGCCGCTGCCATGTCGACCATTTCAACGTATTTGAACGCAGGTAGCGGTATTATCGTTCATAACATCTTAAAAAAAGATCAAACCAGCCATGACCGACCGTCAGCAGTTAAAGTACACACGTGTGTTTACAGCGGTCATCGGCATCGTTGCGATCGGTTTCGGTCCATTTATTTCTTCTAACGGTATTGTCATTGCCGCTGTTGGAATCCAAATTATCTTGATTTCAACGATTGTCCCGCTCGTCTTCCTCGCTTTGTACTGGAAGAAGATGACGGAGAAAGCTGCCTTTTGGGGCTGTCTCATTACGTCAACTGCCACAATTGGTATGATTATTCAAGTCGGTGGTGTGTGGGAAGCATTTGCAGGTAGCGGTTTTCTTGATATTCCTGTGATATTATGGGGTCTACTACTCGCCTTTACGCTTTACATCGGTATTAGTCTCATCGACCGTACCGATGGGCAGTCACTCATGTCCAAAGAGTGTAAAGCGATGTTTGCCAACAAAGAAACCGTCGATTCAAATAAAGACATTATTGTTCTTGGTGGCGTATGGGTCGGTCTATTTGCGATCATGCTAATCAATCGTTATTCGACTGAACCCACTGCTTTTCCACCGTTATCAGGACCATTTAGCATCGTGACAGATCTTGTTTTCATTGCAATAAGCATTGCGATCTCGATTTTTGCTATTTATCTCGTAACGAAAGTGATTGCTCATGTAAAAGAAGAGTTTTTTTGCTAAATCTTAACGAGTTTCTCGCCCAAGTTGTTTGGGCGAGTTTTTTTTGTTATGATGTTTTTATTCTTTTGTCTATGAATTCTAGCAATTCCCGCACAATGGTTAAAATTCATGATATAGTTTTATAAAATAACACTTATCAAAGTAGCGGAGGCTTTAGTTATGACATCACAAACACTAGAAGTCATCAAGACGACCACTCATAAGCCAAAGCCTGATCCAGAAGCGTTAGGTTTTGGGAAGTATTTCACTGATCATATGTTACTGATTGATTATCATAGTGACAAAGGGTGGTACCACCCTCGCATCGTACCTTATGAGCCATTAACTCTTGATCCTGCAGCCATGGTATTTCATTACGGTCAGACTGTATTTGAAGGATTAAAGGCGTATAAAGACCATGATGAAAATGTACGATTGTTCCGTCCTGAGGAGAACATGAAACGCCTGAACCGTTCGAATGAACGTTTAAGCATTCCGACCCTCGATGAAAAAGAAACATTGTCTTATATTAAAGAACTTGTCCGTCTTGAGAAAGATTGGATTCCAACTGCCGCTGGCAAATCACTTTATATTCGTCCATTTGTCATTAATACTGAAGCGAGTCTTTCTGTAGCACCTTCAAAAACGTATACGTTTCTCGTCATCTTGTCTCCAGTCGGTTCTTACTACTCAGAAGGGATCGATCCTGTTAGCATCTTTGTCGAAGATTTCTATACGCGTGCAGCTCCAGGAGGAACAGGCTATGCGAAGACGGCAGGCAACTACAGTGCCGCTTACAAAGCGCAAGAGCGCGCCGTTGAACACCAACGCTCCCAGGTCCTGTGGTTAGATGGTCTTGAGAAGAAGTACGTTGAAGAAGTAGGAAGCATGAATGTGTTCTTTAAAATCGACGGTGAAATTCATACCCCAGAAATAAACGGTACCATTCTTGAAGGGGTGACTCGAAAGAGCGTCATTGAACTTCTACGTAGTTGGGACATTCCTGTTCATGAGCGCCGAATTGCGATGGATGATTTAATCCAAGCCCATCAAAACGGCACACTTGAAGAAGCATTCGGTACAGGAACAGCAGCTGTCATCTCACCAATCGGTATCCTTGATTACAAAGGTACGGAGTACACGATTAACAACAATAAAACGGGCGACATTTCAAACCGCTTCATAACGCAATTACTGGAATTCAAACTGGACGTCTAGAAGATCCATTTGGCTGGACGACTGTTTTATAAGCGAGAAGCCGCCAATCAAATCATTGGTGGCTTTTTTTCTTCGTTTGAGTAATGACGTCTCAATTGCAGGGCTTGGCCTTTTTTGCTACGATAAGATAACGACAATCGAACAAAGGATGCACGACTATGGCAAAGAAAAATGACAATCGAATTTTGGCACAGAACCGAAAAGCCAATCATGAATTTTTCATTGAAGAAACGTATGAAGCAGGGATCGTGCTAAAAGGAACAGAAATTAAATCAATTCGAGCAGGCCAGATGAACATTAAAGAAAGCTTCGCTCGCATTGAAGATGGCGAAATACTTCTTTATCAAGCACACATCAACCCTTATGAACAAGGAAACCGCCATAACCACGATCCTGTACGTACGAGAAAGCTTCTTTTACACAAACAAGAAATCAAGAAACTCACCGGCAAGTCGCAACAACAAGGCTACGCACTCGTCCCATTAAAGGTGTATATAAAGAATGGCTTTGCAAAAGTACTCCTCGGCCTCGGAAAAGGGAAAAAGCACTACGACAAACGCGATTCCCTCAAAAAGAAAGATGCTAAGCGTCAAATGGACAAAGCAATCGGTCAACGCATGAAAGGAATGGAATAAAGGGGCCTTCACCGCCTCTTTATTTTTTTTGTTCTCGTAAGCATTGAAGCTGCAATTACAATAACAATTGCCGGAACCACATACGCTGTTACTTGAAAATGCCCTTGATTCAGTAAGTCCACGACCATCACACCGACCATCGTCACAATTACAATCCATAAAATGACTCGCTTACTATTCACAGGCGTACGCTCAGAAAGATGAAGAGCAATAAAGCTGAGCACCCCGAGTAAAAGTACAATTGCAACGAATTGAAACATAATTAACATTCCGAACGTAGACATGTACAACACCTCACTCACAACGTATGAATAGACACTCCAATTTAGTCGTAAATCTTAATAAAGGAGGTGTCACAGATGTATGTTGCACAACTTGTTCTTTCCATCGTCAGTCTCGTACAGTTAGTTAGTTATATAATTAGTATCTTGTTTGTCACAGGATTTGTATCATTTTTTTCTACCAGAAGAAGGAACTTGGATGTTACTCCTCATCGTAGCTGTAATTGTAGGAATCCCACTTCTACTCTTAACACTTGGAATTTTAGGGACTATTAACTTACATAAGAAAAAAAGGTCGAGCAGCCAAACAATTACTAGCAACAGGGATTATCCTATTCGCTTTATCCTTGCTAATTAGCTTCGACCCTGAATTCGACTTTGTTTTTTTCATTAGCTCGTTCTTCATGTTTACCCCAATTATCATTGCAGGATTCCTCGCACTGCGCCAACACCGGGCAGCTAAAATTGAAGCCGAAGTTTAATATGTGAAAACCCCCAGGACATTGTTTTTGTCCTGGGGGTTTTGTATAGATATCGTTTGCTAGCTAGAGCAGGCTCTTTTCTTGCTACAGTATGAGCGAAGCATCTTGCTACACTTTGCACGGCTCTTGCTACATCGCGCCTGGCTCTTGCTACATCGCGCACCGCTCTTGCTACACCTCGCCCAGCTCTTGCTACACCCCGCACCGCTCTTGCTACACCACGCCTAGCTCTTGCTACACCGCGCACCGCTCTTGCTACACCTCGCACGCTGCTAACTACATCAGAGCACTAGTTCAACCAAGGCGTCCTAGTGCGATATCCAACATCCGCAGTCCATCGTCAATTTGCTCTTTAGTGACGGTGAGCGGTGGAATCATGCGGATCACTTCGCCTTTGTTGCCACAAAAGTAAAAGAGAACGCCTTCTTCAAGTGCAAGATCGAGTATGCGCATAGAGCGCTCTCCGTCAGGGTTCCCTGTTTCTGGATCTATAATTTCAATGCCGATCATGAGACCGAGTGAGCGAATGCTACCGATCATTGGATGCTTCTCTTTGAGCTTTTCTAATTGTTCGTGTGCATGTGCACCGACGTTCTTTGCATTTGTTAGCAATTCTTCTTCTTTTAGTACTTCTAGCGTTGCGAGTCCGACGCGACAGCCGATCGGATTGCCACCGTAAGTTGTGGCATGACTTCCGAGTGGCCATTGTTGCATTAATTTATGATTAGCAACGGTTGCACTGATCGGTTGTCCTGAAGCCATGGCTTTAGCAATCGCCATAATGTCAGGGACAACGTCGAATACGTCTGATGCGAACCATTCTCCCGTACGACCAAAGCCGGTTTGTACTTCATCAAAAATTAAAAGAAGTCCTTTTTCATCGCATATTTCTCGGATGCGTTGTACCCATCCTTTTGGTGGGATCACATAGCCACCTTCACCGAGCACTGGTTCCATAATGACCGCTGCGACTTCTTCTGCTTCCACTTGATGCGCGAAGAGCTTATCAAACTGGTCATCGAGTTTTTGAATCGCCACCTGCTCATCATCGCTCGGATCGTAATATGGAATTTGGTACGTTCCACTAACCGGTTGATGTTTGCGGTATTTTGCTTTTGATGTACTTACCGCTAACGACCCGAGAGTTCTACCGTGAAAGCCTCCGACAAAAGAAATCACGTACGGCTTTTTCGTAACGTGACGAGCAAGCTTCAACGCCCCTTCGATCGCTTCTGTCCCGCTATTGCCAAAAAAGAAGCAGTCTAAATCCCCAGGCATGACGTTTGCCAATTCATCAGCATACTTCAAAATTGATTCGTATTGGATCACGCCAATCGGCCCGTGAGTTAACTCGTCCGCAGCATCTTTGATTGCCTGTACAATCTTTGGATGTCGATGACCGACGTTTGTTACGGCAATGCCTGACGTGAAATCAAGGTATTCCTTGCCATCAAGACCGTAATAGTAGACGCCTTCTTCTTTGACGACCGGTAAATTCGGGTGATCTTTTGCCATACTAGGCGCTAAACGCTCTGGTAATTTCTCAATAAGGTGATTCCAATTATTATGTGACACGAAAACGTCTCCTTCTATAGAAAAGAGGCCCGCTCGGGAGCCTCAACATCGTTTGCTTTATTATACTTAAAAAATAATGAAATGAGCAATCAGAACAACGATCGGTAGTGTAATCGCTGTACGGATTAAGAAAAGTGCGAGCAGTTGCCAGAAGTTCACAGGAATCTTCGAGCGGATTAGCATAACTCCAATCTCAGATAAATAAATGAGCTGGGTAAGAGAAACAGCACCAACTACGAAACGAGTAAGTTCACTTTCAATTCCACTCGCTAGGATCGCTGGCAAGAACATGTCTGCAAAGCCTACAAGTAGTGCAGGAGCTGCTAAGTGCGCTTCAGGAATTTGCATCCATTCAAGGATTGGAATTAACGGATACGAAATGATTTGGAAAAAGCTTGTGAACTCAGCAATGATTAGTGCCAGTGTACCAATCGCCATCACAATCGGAAGCATCCCTAGCCAAATATCCGTTGCATTGAACAATCCTTTTTTTAACGATTTGCACAGGCTTGTCTGATTGAGCCGCTTTTTGGACTGCTCGTTCAAACGCAAATGATAACGTTGATTGATTGTTTGGTACTTCTTCTTTTATTTGTTTCCCAACAGGACCGTAATACTCATTTTTCATTTTAGAAAGTGGTGGAATTCTCGGGCAAATAATCGCTGCGACAAACACACCTACAAGTACAGTTCCATAAAACGGCAAGAACATGCTTCAAGCTCTAACATTGAAGCAATAATTAATGCAAAGCCGATGCTCGTAATTGTAAAGTTCGTTACGATGACGGCTGATTCTTTCTTTGTATAGTAGCCATTTTCATATTGATCAATTGTAATTAAAATACTTACCATGTTGTTACCCATCCATGATGCCATCGCATCAACTGCAGACCTACCTGGAAGTTGAAAAAAACGGACGCATCACTTTACGAGCCATCGTTCCAAGCCATTCCATAAGACCGTAGTTAACGAGAAGAGGAAGTAGCATCCCCATCACAAACGTCCAAACAGCGAGAGTCGGTAAGAGTCCAGTTAAAACTTCTCCTCCGGTTGTTTCATGTAAGACAACTGTAGGTCCAATTTGAAAATAAACGAGAACAGCAAACACGGCACCAACAACACGAATGGATAACCAGATCGGATGAACGACGACAAGTGGATGAAGATTTGATTTCATTAACCAACTTGGTTTGGTCATCGTTGCGAGTAGTGACCCAAAACCAGAGAAAAACAGTACTGCTACGAGTAGTTCAACAATAATGGGCTCAAGCAAGCTTTGAACACTATTCGCCAGGACGGCAATAAGTACGAGCCATTGTCCATCAATAGGAAGTGGAATAAGAAATAAAAATGCGCCGATGATCGTCGGTATTAAAAACTTTAATTTATGATTAGTCATTTTTGTATTTGTCGATTGAATTGCTGTCTTCATGACATTCCCTCATTTCTATATTCATTAATATACATTAATAATAATAAGTATGCAATTGTAAAATAATGACTATATAAAAATTAGAGAATTGCGACGCTCAAATTAATCAATTGATAAACACACAAAAAAAAGACGAGTGCCTAAGCACTCATCTTTTTTATGATTCCTCTGTAAATGTTTCTCCACGTTTCTTTTCCATTCGTGTAACAATAACGGACGCAGCTGCATCACCTGTGATGTTAACAGCGGTACGAGACATGTCTAGAATACGGTCAACGGCTAAAATTAACGCAATACCGTCGAGTGGAATTCCTACTGATTGTAGTACCATTGCAAGCATGATGATACCGGCACCTGGAACACTTGCCGTACCCAAACTTGCGAGTGTTGCTGTAAGAATAATTGTTAGTAACTCTGTTACTCCTAAGTCAACTGCATAAACTTGGGCTAAGAAAATCGTAGCAACGGCTTGCATAATCGCCGTACCGTCCATATTGATCGTTGCACCTAACGGTAGTGTAAAGGAGCTAATCGACTTAGGAACGCCTAGATTCTCTTCTGCTGAACGCATCGTGACGGGTAGTGTTGCAGAACTACTTGACGTACTAAAAGCAACTGCCATCGCTGGCATAAAGCCTTTAAAGAATGCAATAGGATTCATTCGACCCCATACGGAGACGAGTCCACCATAAATGAGCATCATTTGAATGGCTAATGCAAGGATGATTGCAAGCATATACATGAACATTGATTGTAATGCGCCCCAACCAAGTTCTCCAATTGCAGAAGCGATTAATGCAAATGCACCAAATGGCGCGAGCTTCATGACAAGCTTAACGAGCCAAATCATGACTTCATTTGCTTGTTCTACGAGGCTTAATAGACCTTTTGTCTTTTCTCCAAGCATTGCAATACCAAAACCGATAAGTAAAGCAAAGACGATAATTTGTAGCATCTCACCTGTTGCTAACGATTCAACAGGGTTGTTCGGGATAATATTTACGAGCGTCTCCATGATCGGTGGTGCTTCATTCGGCTCGTAACCATCCATGTCTTGAGTCATTAAGCCTCTGTACCTGGTTGTAAAAGGTACGCAACAGCAATACCAATTGTAAGCGCTATCGGTGTCGTTAATAAATAAAAACCCATGGTGAAACCACCGATACGTCCAAGTCGTTTCACATCGCTCATGCTTGCAGCTCCAAGCACTAACGAGAAGAATACGAGCGGGACAACGAGCATGGAAATTGCTCTTAAGAAAATGTCTCCAACTGGGCTAAGCAGGTAATAATCAATTTGATTAAACGTTTCTGTAGGTAGAAATGCATTTAAAGAAAGACCGACAATTAAGCCGGCAATTAATGCAATAATAATCTTTTTTGTTAAACTCATTAAAATTCCTCCCCTAAACCACATTGCAAACAATATAATCTAATATTTCAAAATCGTTAAATAATATCGTTAATTTTCTTTTGAGATGTGATTGGAAAGTTTCGTCGACTTCTTTCTCAAACAGTAGATACATCATATTATGTATGTTTGCTATTTGTCTATATTTTTTTTAGATGAATGTTTATTCATCTGCTTTATCACTAAAAAATTCAATACTATCAAGCCTTTGCTCTCATATTGGATATGAACGGAAATGTGCATTTTCCGCACATTTCGATGTTCCTTTGCTTAATATGCTCAAATAGTAACAGGCTCATACAGCTATTTTTTTGATTCAAAAAAAAGACGAACATGCTGCTCGTCTTTTAAAGCAATTTGTACAGTTCAACTAAACCAGGTTGCAATTTGTCTGCGAGTTTTATTACATGTTTGTTATAAATCGTCTTCCATTCGTAGTGATAGAGCCAGCCGTGATCAATGTCGTTGCTTTCTACACTATGAGTAAACACATGCTTACTATCGCCCGTAAAAATCAAATGGTAATTGTGTCTTATCATGATTTCTTGCGTCGTGCGTGATTGATAGGTATTGTGACCTAAATATTTAACCAACGTTAATTGATTTTTACAAATTCCAGATTCTTCAGCAATCTCTCTGTACAATGCTTGTTCTAACGTTTCTCCAGGATCAACAGTGCCACCAGGTACTTCTACACCTGCCCAATTCGTATCCTCAGAAGTTAACGTTAGTAACTGTGTTTCGCCAGCGTATTCTCGAGTAATATACGCCGTCACTTTTTGTTGTGACATGATGTATCAAACCCCTTTTACACTACATATTAGTATAGCATGGGAAACAACGAATGAAATCATGCAACTGCCTATCTTCACGCTTAAAAATTCAAATTCTCTTTATTCATCATTATGTATATCTATAAATTCATTCAATGGATTTAGTGTTGTTTGTACATAGAAAAGGCAATGACGTCTTACAACGATCATTGCTCGGCACTTTATTTATTACAATTCTGACTGAATCGTCTCAACGATTTCTTCGTAATCAAAGGGGTCTTCGATTACATGACCGTTGATTACAATGGTTGGCGTTAATTGAATGTCATGTTCTTGAACGAGTTCAATATCTTCCTCAACCTGCTCGCTATACGTTTGCTCTAACAGATCATTCGTCAGAACCTCAAGGTCGATTTCTTGGTCGACGTCTTCAGCAGCAACACGTAGTAGCTCATCAACGGTCACCCACTGGGCGTCATGCCCTGCTGCTTCAGGTTGTGCATGGTAAAGTGCCTCATGGTATTCCCAAAACGCCTCAGGATGATTGTGCCAAACTGATTCACTCGCAAGAGCTGCAAGCATTGATTCTGCACCGTGAAAAGGAGCATTGATAAATGCGAAGTTCGCTTGTCCATTCTCTATGTAATCATCTTTTAATTGTTGAAAAACCGTCTCGTCCCAAACTTTACAAGCCGGGCACTTATAATCGCCAAATTCAATAATCGTCACTTCAGCCTCTTCTTCACCGAGGGTAGGTTGGGTTGCTACATCAATTTGTTCCATTGTGTCTTGACTTCCAGGGTAGAAAAAGTAGAAGCCTGCAATAACAAGTACTGCCACCGCAATCGTTACTGAAACTAAATATTTCATAAGATAATTCCCCTTTCTTCTCTTCTATCCTACACGCTTTCTTCTATTGAATTGGAACTAAGACGTGACAAGTTTTTAACGGATAAAATTCGTAATACTTCTCATCATTAAACATAACGTTGTCTAAGCTTCCCAAATTAAGACAAAAATAAAACGCTGCGATCGCTCACAGCGTATGTTCATTCCTATTAGTTTGCGTTTTGTAATCCACCAGGTTGGCATGTGACGATTAAAACATCGGCATCAGTATCTGTAAATTCATTAAGAGTGACTGGAATGTCGGTCGTTGCTGGATGATGGTCCATTGCAAAGCGCATAAGGGCGTAATCTCTAGAACATTCTCTCCAGTCATCTGGCCCATTCTCCCAAACTCTTTTCTTATAGATACTCATTGCCTTCTGCTTCGTCGGTGCCTTTACTAACGCATAAAATGGCGCAAAGAACTCGTAGTACTTCATCCCCTAATCCTCCAACATTGCAGTCTCGTGCTGTGAATCTATACAGCTTATGCACGTAAGATAAGAAAATCCATTTCATTTACCTACAGCACGGAAAATTAGGCTCCAAAAATGATGAATGTGACAATTTGCCAACAATGTTATTTATGGTAGCCGGAGACTAGAGTACTCCTATTCTGAAGGACTGTCAACACCTTTAAAGTAAAAAATAATCGTCAATTTTTGCATGTACGTTTGTAAGGCTTTTCATATGAAAATAAGCAGAAAACATTGCTCATTGTTCATTTAATTTCGCATGAATTTGCTCAAGGTGATGTTGGTCGTGTTTGGCAAACATTTTTGCAAAGCTTTCCGCAGAAAATTGTCGCTTACCCTCTCCAATTGTAAACTGAACCTCAGGGTCTACCGTCGATAATTGATGCACAAGTTTTCGACGGTCTGTTGTGAATGCCGTAATAATCTCTTTCACCCCTAACTCTTCACGCACTTGTAACTGTTCTTTATTAAACTGCTCTACTTCTGGAAATGCTGCCAATACAGCGCCATCTTTCATATCCGGTAACCAGTTGTGCAAACATTGTTCATCCCAAGCGTTTAAATGAGCGACGATTTCTCGAATTGACCATTTTCCTTCTTGAATCGGCTCTACGAGATCTTGTTCAGGAACTTCTTGTAATCGTTCAATTTCTACAATGGTTTGTGTAAATGATTCGAATGGTTTTTGCAAAATCGTTCACTCCTTATAAATTGTTGATTTCCTGTCATTCAAAGTAGTTGATAACGAATAACTGACGCGGTATAGTACTCTCGTACTGATTTTAAGAGGTGAGACATATCATGAGAACATTTTTAGCCTATACACATGCTGCACTCTACTTGCTACGTATTCTTCCGTCGATGGTACTACTTAGACGCAAGCAAGACGAGCACGCGTATAATAAAACGAATCAATTTGCCAAAATTTTATCTGATCGTACGTTGCGCATTGCAAAAACTGAAGTTGTCGTAAACGGAAAAGAAAATATTCCTGATGACAATCGTTACGTGCTCGTTTCTAACCATCAAGGAAACTTCGACATCCCGATTCTTTTATCTCACGTCAATCCAAACCTTGCTTTTATAGCAAAAACCTCACTACAAAAGGTTCCACTCTTTGGTACTTGGATGACGTTAAAACGATGCATCTTTATTGATCAATCCGACCCTAGGCAATCTGTGCGCCAACTCTCTAAAGGCGGCGAGCAAGTGAAACAAGGTACGCCACTTTGTATTTTCCCAGAAGGTCATCGAAGTAAAGACCATTCAGTGCAATCGTTTAGCAACGCTGGCGCAAGAATGGCTAAAAAGGCAGGTGTGCAAATCTTACCTGTGAGCATTAGTGGCTCTTATCGCGTTATGGAAGAAAATGACGGTAAGATTAAACCAGCCCATGTCGTTGTCAACGTTCATCCATTAGTAAATCCTGAAGAACATGCAAGCGCGTCAACACTCAACACGCACATTCACACGATGATTACGAGTAGCGTCAACACTCCTTAATGAGAGCGTTGACGTGCTTTTTGTCGTACGACAAGTAAAAAAAATTGCAAGAATAACAATTACACTTACGACCGTAATAACTTGTATGAAAGTAGATGGTGTTTCAGCAAAGATTGCTACATATGACCATACAATTACGAGTGGATAAATCACATCTTTGAAATAGAGCGTAATACCAACTGCTAATGCAGCTCCAATCAACAACATAATAACTGACCAAGCCATTTCATTTAAACCGAGGAATGTTGGTACATCATTTTGAACGAATGTAACAAATACATTCGCGATACTTGCCACAGTAATCCAACCTAAATACATAGAGAAAGGCAGGCGATCAAAGAACTTAGCGTCTCGTGAATTCGTAATTCGTAAATACATCACGACAAGTGTAATTAACAACAAGAAAATAATAATCGTCGATACGGCGAGCCATTGTTGAGTAAAAGCGATAATCCACGCACCATTTAATAAAAAGTTAATTGATGGTAGAATGCCTACTCTTTCATAGACCCCTCTCGTAGACCTTCCACTTAAAAACGTTCGTAAAATCCAGATGAGTAATAGTACGTAAATAACTCCCCAAATTGAAAATGCAAAACCTGCTGGTTGAATCAGTGGCTGATCTTGATTAGCTATATCTCCAACATTCGTTGCAGAGCTATAATTTAAGATGATCATAATAATAAATGTAATGATATGCACAATCGCAAGCTTAAACGCTACTTTCAACTAGATTCTCCTTTATATCTAGAACCTTTTCCTTTCTATTCCACTAACAGTTCTCGACATAAACGTCGGAATCACAAAAACTCATAAAAAAAAGAGCGAGCACCGCTCACTTCATGTCACTTCTATGTTAGATTGATCTAATTTCCCACTTTGCTGCATTTGGTAATAAATGACGATTTAATGCAAACGCTAAATGACTTGCAGTAATCGAATCGACAAAGATTTTCTCCAAGTGGCTGCTAGAGTCCTTTAGGGTTTCTGTAACCCCATTTCGAACTCTTACGATTGTGAACATTAGGGCACCTCCTAAATTCTTACAGCCTTTAACTGTGGGTTAATTATGTCATAGTTTTTAGAATATTAATAGTATGTATCGTGATATAAAAACTTATCTCTCTAGATCCGACACGTAAGCATAAAAAAAATCGGCACTTCGACAACGAAATACCGCATCACTTTTCTATTCTCCTAATCTTACTGCCATCGTTTCTGGGTTAATCAGCACTTTCCAGTGATCGAGCTCTGTAAAAGAAAGCTCTGGATCATCAATCAAATAGGCTCCTTGCCACTCTCCCCTAGCGTGAATGACTGTCCATTCCTCATCGTACGTCATATACATATCGTGTTCGAGCCAACGAACATTTGTTTCTCCTTCACTCGTCGATTTAAGGTCAACAATCTCAACACGTTCGTCATCCTCTGTATCAATGAATAATTGAATACTTCTATTATAGTAATTAGCTGGATCATCAAGATGATCTAGTATTAACGTTACTTCTGTTATCGTCTCATCGATTTCTTCTGTTTGGAACGTATAGGTAGACTCATTTTCTTCTATAATTGATGACAAGTAATTCACTCGAACTTCAACGTCTTCCCACGAATAACTCGCTACTTCTTCTAGTTCTACTTCCTTCATTGTAAATTCCACCGGAAGGCGCTCTTGAAAATCTCTAAAAGCTCTTGCTTCTGAGCTACACGCTACGAGTAAAACATAGACAACTAGAAAAATTACATACTTCCACCTCAGTACGAACGCCTCCCCCCATCTTTGTGTGATGTACTATACCCAAAACAGCCTTTTCCCCAAACCTAAATTGAGGAAAAATTACAAAATAAGGAATTTTACCAGTGAAATTAAAAGCTAGCTTTTGCCTTGCATTCACTTATAACGTTTACAACAAACAAGAGACAAGGCAAATGAGGTCATTCGCCTTGTCTCTTGTTAAAACCATTCATCATTTACATGTTCCAAGTAATGACTTCCCAAAGATACCCATCAAAATCTTGAAACATGCCCGCATACGTACTTTGATCGTTCTGTGGTTCTTCAACGATGTCAGCGCCGGCTTTTCGAGCTCTTTCAATGAGCTGATCGACTTCTGCCATTGTTGTTGCCTCTTGAGTGAACATCAATGCAGGCTCTTCGATCGAGCCTTCCATTAGTACGACGGATATGCCTTGTTCAAAGAAAAAGGCAACATGATCACTTTCAATTAAAATTTGTTCAAAAGATAACTCGAACACGTCTTTATAAAAACGATACGCACGTTCTAATTGTTGAACAGTTATCGTTATGCTCGTAATTTTTGGTTGCACCTTCGTCCCTCCAATGAACGTCTTGCAGGTATTACGCTACTATATCATGTTCATAAGAGTAGATATACGTTCGATCACTTTCATACTCGAATTGCCTCAGCTTATGAGAATGCGCATTAGACTTTTGATCGATTTCTTCGACCACGTATTAAAATTGGCAAGATACCAGCACCGAAAATAATGCCCGCTACAGAGAGAAAACATAAACTCGCCCAATCCATTTGACCTTTAGAAAAGCTTATAACAAGGGAAATTATTCCAAGAACAACTGCAGACATGATCCCGTGATACATACGCTTCTTAATTCCCACAAGCCCACCTCCAACAGATAATGTATGCATTCCCTCGGACGAACAATCATAAACTTGAGTGAGACAGTAATGCCAAACGAATAAGGAGGAACAAACATGCTTTGGACATTGCTATTAGTTATCGTTATTTTGTGGGCGTTGGGACTAATCGGCGGAGTTGGAGGAGGACTTATTCACCTTTTACTCGTTGTCGCCCTCGTCGTTCTCATCGTTCAACTTGTAAGTGGTCGACGATTGTAGCAGGGGATCTTCCCCTAGCTACATTTTTTTTCTGTCAATTTCCCGGGAAATAAATCATGATCTGTCTATTTTTGTCATGTTGTAGCTTTTAAATCAACGTTTGTGCGTTTTCTTACCGTTTTACATATTAATTTTATGAGTGTTCCTTCTACATCATTATCCTCAAATTATAAATCAGTATAGACAAGCCTTTTCGCCAGATGCTGTAACGAACGATGACAATACGATGAATAGCCTCGTATCTAAAAGTAAGATTTAGTATACTAGTCTTGTTAACTACATGTTTAGAAAGGCAGTTTCTATGAAAACGATGCTCGACTTTTTAAGAAATAGTATTCGCCTCCCTCAAAAAGAGGCCGTCTTTACGTTAAATCGCGAAGGTTTTGGCTTACCCATTGTTTTCCTTTGTTTCATCTTGTTGTTAGTTAGCTTACCCTTAGGTGTCCAAATGGCATTATCAGGCGAAAATATGGCTGTAGAGGTCGCTTTGCCGATCTTTCTCGTTTACTTTTTCTTTGTTTATTATCCGTTTTTCGTCTTATCTATACTCATCCCGCTTGTCGCGATTACATTGCTTGCACTGCTTGTTGCGAAATTTGCACACCGCAAAATGAACTTTTTTTATGTTGTATAAAATAGCTGCGTTTGCGGCTATTCTACCTGTAATTGGACTTGGAATTACGATATTAATCGGTTCTGCTTTACTTGAAACGATCTGGATCGGGATTAGTATTGTTTATCTCACAGTGATTTTAATTCGTGTTGTGTTCATCTATCCGAAGCGCAAGTCTACTCGTTGACTTGCATCCTCGTAACACGCTAAGATCGCGATGCAAGAAAGGATGATTGTTCAGTGGGAATTATCATCGTTGAATTATGCCAAAGCAACGCCATTACAAAGCTTGAGATCGAATCAATCTGGAAGAGAAGTATCCCGAAGTTGACGTGATTGAGTCAGAATGTCTGTCTACTTGTGGACTTTGTGCACTTCGACCGTTTGCACTCGTGAATGGCAATCGAATTTTTGGTGATAGCCCTGAAGAGTGTCTGGAGAAATTGCAATTTCGAATTGAAGTTGAACTCGAACTTTATTCTATGTAACACCCTTCATAAGTGAAGGGTGTTTTTCTATAAAATTTGAAGAAGATCCTTCGGTTGGTGAATCATCTTGTCATACGTTTTTACGTCACCAAATCCATAACCCGCATAGATAAACGGAATGCCTGCTTTTTTGGCTGCTTCTTGATCACCCAACGTATCACCAACATAGACAGAAGCGTTTAATTGATTACGACTGATCACCAACTGAATGTTCTCAGCTTTAGATAAGCCTGTTCTCCCTGGGTTCTCATAGTCACGAAAGTACTTTCCTAAGTTATGATAATGATAGAATGCTTCAATATAACCGTCTTGACAATTACTGACGATGTACAATGAATAACGGGACGCCAATTGTTCGAGTGTAGACTCCACATGTTCATATAGCTCTCCACCCTGTTGACGCAACGCCTCGTTTTCTGCGTTACTCACTTGCTTGAGAAACGTCTCTCGCTCTACGCTTGTTAAACTAGGAATAACCGTTCCCCAATCTCCTCCATTTGCAAGCCCATTACACCTTGAAGGTCTTCTTTAGTAATCGTCTGCTTAATTCGTGAATCATACGACAGCTTCGATTGCCACGTATTCACGACAACATCGCTAGAATCCCAAAGTGTTCCATCTAAATCAAATATAATACTATCCATGACTCCTCCTCACTCACGTCAGTGACTTTACGTAACCTGTTTTTCAATAACACAGTCGTTCTCTCTCTATGTTTGTTACACTAGAAGGTAATTTAAGCGAATATGTGAGCGGTTTGCTATCATTACGTTACATACTGGAGGTGTTCTTATCTATTCATTTTCATTTGAACAGAATCTCGGCTATTTAATGCGCTCTCCTCTTGAACCGATGTATGCCATTGAAGGCAACAAGATTACACGAGCAATTGAAGTAGACGATCACATCCACATCTTCCAACTCTCTAATCATGAAGACAAGTTACGGATTGATACATATGAAGGAAACTCCCAAGTCGTACACGATTTTGTGACTGAATGGCTTGATCTTCACTATCCACTATACTCGTTCTATGAGATGGCAACAGACGATCCTTTGCTTTCCAATGTTATTGATGATTATAGAGGGCTGCGCCTCATCGGAATTCCTGATTTGTTTGAGGCACTCACTTGGGGGATTATCGGTCAACAAGTGAACTTAACCTTTGCCTACACATTAAAGAAACGACTTGTTGAGACCTATGGTCATACCGTACCTTTCAACAATCATTCACTCTCTCTTTTCCCAAACCCAGCTACAATCGCCGAACTTTCTGTTGATGACTTACTACCTTTACAGCTGAGCCGTAGAAAAAGTGAATACCTAATCCATGTTGCAAAACGCATTGCGGAAGGTTCACTTTCCAAAACACTGCTGTCCTCTGAACTAGAATCTGCTGAAAAACAACTTACGAGCATTCGTGGCATTGGTCCGTGGACTGCAAATTATGTGCTAATGCGTTGCTTACGATATGCACGTGCCTTTCCAATTGACGATGTAGGCTTTCAAAATGCGATGAAACATGTGCTACATTCAAAAGATAAACCATCAAAGGAAACAATCATGGGTTATGCGAAGCATTGGCAAGGATTTGAAGCGTATGCTGTGTTTTATTTATGGAGAACGTTACAAAATTAAAATGAACAAAGAGCCGAACTACGGCTCTTTTACACATTAATCGAAAGATGAGCTTTCAACTCTTGAATTTGTTCAATATGCCGTGTTTCGTGGTAAGGTAATAATTCGATCCATTGTTTAATCGACAGCCGTCCGAATTTAGGATGCCTGACTGATTTATGTGTATAATCTTCTTCTGTCGAGACACGCTCTATCACTCGTAAAAAAATGGCGCCTTGAATGCTCAAACCCTTCTAAAATCTGACTAACTTGAAACGGACCTTCGTTTGGTAGAATGTTTTTGGGAGCATCCGTTTTCACAGAACGATCCAGGGCACGTTCGATCGGCTTCTCACGTACCATTGACTCTTGATCGTTTTTTTAGTCCTTGTTCAATTGCATCAGCAAACGCTCCTTCGGACAAAATTAAATGATGACAGATTTGACCGATACTCCAAACATCATGACGTTGTTTCGCATTAAGTTGTTGCTCTGTAAGACCAGTAATTTCACGGACAACCTTTGCACGCACGTCTTGCAAATGGTTACAATCCATTACGATTCACCCCCGTTACGACTTCGTTTGGTTTATCTTATTCAAACCTTGCATATTTTTATGTGAATGTTAAGAAAAAATCAATTGAAAGCATTGTTATTTAGCCTAAGATATTCAACACATACAAAGGAGGCATCCTATGATCCATCCTAACTATTGGATCGACCAGCTCGGACTACAGCCCCATCAAGAAGGTGGATACTTCACTGAAAGTTTCAAAGCCAATGAGCAGATCAAAAGTCAAACTGGAGACCGTAGACCATTATATACGAGCATTTATTTTTTATTAACTACAAAAAGCCCTTCTCATTTTCACCGTCTTAAAAGTGATGAAGTTTGGTATTATCATTACGGTGCGCCACTTACAGTCCACATGCTACATCCGGACGGGTCTTATGAGCAAGTCAACGTCGGTCCGCAAATCGAACACGGTCAACAGCTGAGCACCGTCGTACGCGCGGGAACTATTTTTGGCTCCACCGTTTCATCAGACTATTCACTTGTTAGTTGTGTTGTTGCACCAGGCTTCGATTATGAAGACTTTAAATTGTTCACACAAGATGAGTTAATCGGCGAATACCCTGACCATGAAGCGATCATTCGTTTACTTGCTTATGAAACACTTCCTATTGATGAGGAATAGCTTTAGTTAGTCGCTGCATCAATTGCTCTACTGACAATTGTTCAGCTAATCGCAAACCTTGACCTGCCCATAAAGACATCGTATTCCAATCTCCCTCTTCTGAAGATGCCTTTCGCAAATCTTGCGTCACTGCATTTTGAATTGGATAAGGCGGGATTTCTTCTAAACGTGTGCTAGTATGAGCTTCGATAAAGGCGTTTCGAATTCCTCTCGCAGCTTTGCCAGAAAAAGCATACGTTACATCTGTATCCGCTTCATTATGTTGCAACAATTGCTCTTTATGGAGTGGATGCGCAGCACTCTCAATCGTCGTTAAAAACGCCGTTCCCAACTGCACACCTGTTGCTCCTAATGCAAAGGATGCAGCAACCCCGCGTTCATCCATAATTCCACCTGCAGCAATGACTGGAATCGTGACGTGGTCAACAATTTGCGGGACAAGGGCCATCGTTCCAATTAACGGCAAATACTCACTTTGTATGAAACTACCACGATGACCACCTGCTTCACTACCTTGAGCAACAACCGCATCAATGCCAACTTGCTCGATCTGTTTGGCTTCCTCTACCGTAGTGGCCGTCCCACACGTTACAATACCCGTAGCCTTCAACGCAGCCACTTGATTGTCAGTTGGAACCCCAAACGTAAAGCTAAATACTGGTACTTGTTCTTCAAGTACCACTTCGAATTGTTGCTCAAACGATTCTTGAACTTTCTCGATCGTTTTAGTCGTTAAACCGAAGCGATTTCGAAACGGTTGTGTGAGCTCCATACCTCTCTTACTATGTACTGCAACTTCTTCAGACGTAAACGATTGCTCAGGAATAAAAAGATTTACCGCAAATGGCTGATCGGTTAACGTTTTCACTTTTTGAATTGCCTTTCGTAAGTTCTCGGGTGACATGTATCCACCCCCAATGGTTCCTAACCCTCCATAATTAGACACAGCTGCAACAAGTTGTGGAGACGTTGCCCCACCAGCCATACCTGCTTGAATAATCGGATATTTCACATTAAATACGTTTGCTTCTCCCATAAACTCACCCTTCCAATACTGTCTTTTCTCTATTATACAATGCAAAAGGAGCTACCACTAGGTAACTCCTTGTACATTTATTGTAATACAAGTCTTTACAATACTCCCTGTGCAATCATCGCATCTGCGACCCGTTTAAAACCAGCAATGTTCGCACCGTCAATCAAATTGTCCTCACATTTGTATTGCCTTCCCGCCGATAAGCTTTGATCGAAAATATTTTGCATAATTTCTTTTAGCTGACGATCAACTTCTTCAAATGTCCATGAAACTCTCGCGCTATTTTGAGCCATCTCTAAGGCAGACACCGCCACCCCACCAGCGTTTGCGGCTTTACTCGGCGCAAAACCAACATGGTTTTCTCGAAATTGCTCCACAGCTTTAAGTGTACATGGCATATTTGCACCTTCAGCGACAATGCTAACACCGTTATGAATGAGCGTACTTGCATCATTTTCATCAAGCTCATTTTGAGTGGCGCAAGGAAGTGCAATGTCACAAGCTACTTGCCATATTTTCTCCCCACCGTAAAACGATGAATGATCATGCTCCTCTGCATACGCAGAAATTCGTTTGCCTTCAACTTCTTTTAAGCGCTTAACCGTTTCAAGGTCAATGCCCTTTTCATCGTAAATATAGCCTGAAGAATCGCTGCACGCAACCACTCGAGCGCCAAGTTCAATCGCTTTTTCCATCGCATAAATGGATACTTTACCTGATCCTGAAACAATAATCTTTTTCCCAGTTAAACTTTCATTAAACTCTTTCAACATGTTCTCAACAAAATAAATGACACCATAACCCGTTGATTCAGCTCTCGTTAAACTTCCGCCGATATCTACACCTTTCCCAGTGAACACTCCCGCTTCAGATGAACCTCTTAATTTTCGATATTGCCCAACCATGTAATTGATTTCACGGCCACCTACACCAATATCTCCAGCGGTACATCGACGTTCGGTCCGATATGTTAGATAGCTCAGTCATAAAGCTTTGTGTAAAGCGCATGATTTCAGCGTTTGACTTATTTTTCGGGTCAAAATCGGCGCCACCCTTGCCTCCACCGATTGGTTGTCCCGTTAATGCATTTTTGAAAATCTGTTCAAATGCAAGAAACTTTACGATACTCGAATTGACAGTTGGATGAAAACGAAGCCCGCCTTTGTATGGACCAATGGATGCATTGAATTGAACCCGATACCCTCGGTTTACTTGCACACTCCCTTGATCATCGACCCATGGAACGCGGAATGATATGAAACGATCAGGCTCAACGAGCCTTTCTAAAATGCCAAATTGTTGATACTTTGGATGCTCAGCTAAGTATGGCGCTAGTGAATCAAAGATCTCTTTTACCGCTTGGTAAAACTCTTCTTCATGTGGATCACGTTCTTTAACCGTTTCTAATACATCTTCGATATACTTTTTAGCATCTTCCATACATTCACCCCTTCAAAATAATGGTTATTCTTATCAATTCCCGACTTCCTTCACAGATTAAACGCTCAATCTACTGCTTTTAACCTATACTTATATGTTTTTCCGCTTCCAAAAAGAAACCATATAGAATTACTATAAAAATAAAAGAAGACACTCCATAGTGAAGTGTCTTCTTTAACGAGCTAATTCACTTTTTCGTAGCTTTGAAACCCTTGCAAAATTTGTTCAACCGCTTGATCGACTCTCGCTGCCGTATCAACGTCTTGGATGAATAGGTGATCATTTTCAATGTGAATATCACTACTTAACACATAGACGGGCTTTAACAAGTGTGTGCTGCCAAGCGTATGCAAAACAGGTAATAATGAAAAATCTAAGGAAAGATAATGGGCAATGCTCCCACCCGTAGCGAGAGGTAAAACCGTTTTCCCTCGTAAAGCCCCTTCTGGCAGTAGATCGAGAAATGCTTTTAAACCTCCGGTAATTGACGCTTTATAGATTGGACTTCCGATAATGATAACTTCTGCTCTTTCCACCAAAGCTGATGCTTCTTTAATACTTGGTGAACCGAATTTTGCATGCAATAAATCCTCCGCAGGTAAGTCTCGGACGTTGATAAAATCTACAGAGCAATCTGCTTTTAACCGACCAGCAACTTCATGTAAAACATGACTCGTTTTTGATGGTTCACTTGGACTTCCTGAAATAACGACAACATGATTCATACAACATCCACTCCCACTCGTATAAAGTTTGTGAATCGCACGTGCATCCGAATGAACGTTCAGATCGCTTCATTACAGACCTTTTGCGATTTTTCTATCTTTCTAATACGTCGCATACGCTCATGCCCTCTAACATACATGAGCCGTCAAGTTATTACCTTGTATGCTAATCTTATAATACCTATTTGTCAAGTATGAATTATATGAATAATTGAACGAATGCGTGCATTAAACTCTTGAAAATTCGTTACTCTGTGTTGACTTCAGGATATTTTACCTATATTCTATACTCAATACATCGACTACTGTTCAATGAACAGTACCGATTAAAGCGATGGTGGTGATCGAGGATGAACGCACAAT
Source organism: Geomicrobium sp. JCM 19055 (assembly GCF_000698185.1). Classification (NCBI taxonomy): domain Bacteria; kingdom Bacillati; phylum Bacillota; class Bacilli; order Caryophanales; genus Geomicrobium; species Geomicrobium sp. JCM 19055. Next base: position 15,993 of record NZ_BAXL01000003.1, on the reverse strand, counting down.
GGAAAAAAAGGAATTCTAGAATTGTGTGTGTTACTTCTTATTTCAAATAAAGATCGGTATGGCTATGAACTCGTCGAAGAGATTTCAAAAAAATTCACCATTTCAGAAGGTGGGTTATACCCGCTGTTAAGACGGATGACGAAAGATGAGTTATTTTCAACTTACCTTGCGGAATCAAAAGAAGGGCCTCCTCGCAAGTATTATGCCATAACCGAAAAAGGTGAAGAAATGAAAGAAAAATTGCTGCATGATTGGAATGATTTGAAACACGGTGTAAATCAATTTATCCAAGAGGAGGTCGATCAAATTGAGAAAAACTGACTATATGGCGTCTTTAGAATCAAAGCTTGCTAACCTTCCGAAGGAGGAACGTTTAGAGTTTATTGCTGATTATGAAGAGCACTTCACGATCGGTTTAACTAACGGTCGAACGGAGGATGAAATTGCTGAATCCCTTGGCAAGCCTGAAAAAGTAGCGAAAGAAATTGTTGCGCAGTACAACCTTGAAGTTGCTCATAATCATCCTTCAATGAAAACCATTTTACGAGCATCGTTCGCTGCTATCTCACTAAGTATGTTTAACTTGATCTTTGTTTTAGGACCGTTTGTAGCAATCATGGTCATTCCGATTACACTCTCTATCGTATCAATCGCACTGATTTTATCTCCATTACTTTTACTGATTCAAGAAGGTTTTTCTTCGGCATTTTGGATTCAAGGCTTTTTGCTCATCGGTTATGTAGGTCTTGGAATGATTCTCGCTGTTGGTAGTTGGAAATTGCTTCAGCTTTGTTACGGTCTTATCATTCGTTATTTGAACTTTAACTTAAACATTGTAAGAGGTGGTCAAGAATGAATTTACGCATTGTTCTGTTTTCAGGGGTCGGTCTACTTACAATCGGAATTGTTGGAAATATAGCACTTTTTCTTTTCGGAACGAGCCCGTTTCATTCTACTTGGGAAGAACATTATGAAACGTATGATTCTTCTCTCGTTGATCATGTAAAAATTGATGCAGACGTTGCATCCATCTCCATTCATTCACACGAACAAGACGACATTCTTGTCGGCTACGAAGGAAATATTATGAAGATCCAACAGACAGAGTATGACCTCTCTACACAATTAGAGGACAACACACTTCATATTACGCACAAACATAAACCTAGCGTCCAACTTTTTGGATTTTTCAATGCAGATTACGACATTGATGTCTTTCTTCCCGATGTTCTATTCGAATCGATATCGATAACAAGTAGTGTCGCAGACATCCAGCTAGATAATGTTCAAGCTGAATACTGGTACATTGCAACTGAAGTTGGGAATGTTCATGCTTCAATGATTACAAATACGATTGATGCGAAGTCAGAAGTTGGAAATTTTGAATTTTATTTGCCCGATTTAAATGAAGATTTGTCTATACAGACTGAAGTCGGCAACGTAAACGTAACCTTTATTGAACTGTCTAGTGCAATACAACCATCAATTTCAACTACTATTGGTCTGACCCAAATCAATGATCTAGAAGATGTGGCAAGTGAGAGTCATGCACCTCAATTGAATCTGCGCTCTGAGGTGGGAAATATCTCTGTTTCTGTTGATAACAACTAACGTAAATTAAGTAGCAAAAGCTGAACTTCCTTCTGGAAACAAAAATCGCCTATAATGGCGATTTTTTGATAATCGTATTTGATTGAAAAAAAAGAACCCATAACTATGAGTTCCACTTACTCGTAATGGCGCCCGATCGTTTGCAGCTTCCTTCGAAACTGGGCATACAGTAGGATCCAAGTAATAATAAATAATAACAGTCCGATTGTGATTCCAAACAGTAGAATAAATATCGGTATTAATAAAACGAAAATGCCTGCAAGAAATACATAGAAGCTGGCAACTTTAGACATTTCTTCTTTATGACGTTCAAGCCGGCTTATTGGCCATCCGATTAAGGCTTTATTCAGTAAAGTAATCCGCCTCTTAGAATGAATCATAAAAGCGCAAAAAAAAGACAAATAGGCTAATGATTAGCGCCACAAGGTTCAGCATGCGGAAGTTCCTTTCTCAAAAAGAAGATGACAGACGCTCATAAGATGCATTGCATAAACGAAAGGTTCTGTTGAAACCATATGACTTGCGCAAATCGCGCTTTTTGCATACAAAACAATTCATGTCGAAATAATCTGAATAAATTTATCATATCACAATCTGGTCACGAACGAAAAGAGGCAATTAACGAATGGTTAATTGCTCTAGTCGTTTGCAATAAAACTCTAAGTCTGGTGCATCTTCAAGTGTTTTTAGCATTCCTTGAATAATAATTGCTCGAGGCTCGTCTTTTTTTTGCTTCAGCCTTTAGCACATCAAGTGCTTCTAACCACTCCGCCACCTTCTCTTCGGAAGCCTTCAGTCCACTTATAACTTCGGCGACACTTTCAATCACATCTTCAAGTTCTTGGTCATGCTTCTCTTCATGCTTTTCTTGCAAAATATCAGGTGTAATAAAAGGAGGGACGCGTTTTATAAGAAGGGATTCTTTATGATCATTTAAGCGATCGAGAATCCACACCGCCAAATCTTTCGGGTTAATCTCTAATTCTAAATGAAGAATCGTTTGTAAATACGCCTTGTTCATACCTTCTAAGAGAATGCTCAAGTCATACACATAAGGCTCAATTTCATCTCCATATAGGAGGGTGAAGTTTTTCTTAATCCATTCGTAACGGACTTCTTTCATCTCCGTAACAAAACTTCGTATTGCTGGATTTGTTGATAACTCTTGTTCTTGTAACTGCATAATAATGAAATCCCGATGCTTAAAAATCGTTTCATAATGTGCTTCAAGCTGTAACAAAAATGATTCGTAAGGAGTTTCAGCTTGTTCTTTTACTTGCTGAACTTGTTCGTGAAGGCTGTCATAATAATATTCATAAATCTCCACAAGTAATTGATCTTTGGAATCAAAATGGAGGTAAAATGCTCCTTTCGAGATTCCACTAACGGTACAGATGTCTTGAATCGACGTCGGATGAAAACCTTCTGTCGCAAAAAGATGAATTGCTTTTTTTTATTATTTCGGTCTTTTTCTGATTCATCAACTACACCTCATGATTATCTTACCATTGACTGACCATCCACTCAAAAGATTAATCTTCACCTAAAACACACATTCAACGTTCTAAAGTTGTGCTAAACTATATTTATGACCAGTCAGTCATCATTTATAAGGGGTGTTGTTCGATGAATGACCACGTAAGCTACAGTCAAGAAAATGATGTGAACTGCATAGACGAGCCTCAACACTGTTCGGAAGATACGATTGAAGATATTGTTCGACGCTTACAAGATCAGGGTATTGACGTGACGATTTGCCGTAGACGCCTAATTAACAATGAAAAAACGGAGAGTCATCACTCTCCGTTTCTTTATCCTTCTTCTACCTCTCGAGAATGTTTCGCCCAAAACACAATAGGTACGAGGCTCAATGCCAAGAACCCTCCTAAAAGCGATAACCAAGAAAAACTCATCCCCGATGCAACCATTCCACTCATTGCTCCTCCTGATGCACCAGCAAGTGCAACAAAAACATCGACAGAGCCTTGTACTTTCGCACGAACGCTCGGATGTGTTCCATCTACAAGTAGTGCGGTTCCACTAATCAATCCTAAATTCCAGCCAAGCCCTAACAACCCAAGTGCCACAATTAATCCAAACAACGAATCTGGAGGCGTAAATGCCGCAAGCAAGCCTGCTCCGAGTAACGTGATTGCAGAGCTGACGACCATCACCGTGCGTCCTAGACGATCTATAAGAATTCCAGTAAATAATGATGGCAAATACATTGCACCGACATGGATACTAATGACAAGTCCGATTTCTCTTAAACTATGCCCATGATGTTCCATATGGACAGGCGTCATCGTCATAATCGCAACCATAATAATCTGCGTTAAGATCATTACCATTGCCCCGACAACAACACCTTTTTGCATTGGTTTTGCTTCATTCACCTCATTCTGTTGTTCCTTTGAATCTAGCAACGATTGAGCGAGTAGAAATGGATCAGGTCGTAAAAAGATAAACAACGTTAAACCTGCAAGTCCATACGCTAGTGCTGCAAGGATAAATGGTCCAGCAAGCGGTGGGATTCCTAAGCTAGCAGCAAAGTCTCCCATCACATCAACAAGGTTTGGTCCGAGCACAGCACCAAACGTTGTTGAGACGAGTGCGATGCTCACCGCAGTAGCCCGTTGTTTATCCGTTGCTAAATCCGTTCCCGCATAGCGTGCTTGTAGATTTGAAGCTGTACCTGCCCCGTAAAGAAAGAGCATCATCCATAAAAGCCAAATGCTATGTAAAACGGCTGCAACTAATATCCCGATTGCCCCAACAAACCCCGCTAAAAAACCGAGCGATAACCCTACTCGGCGCCCAAGACGTTGTGACATGCGTCCAATTAAAAATGCCGCAAGTGCTGACCCTAACGTAATTAGAGCCACCGGTAAACCTGCAAGTGCTTCCCCTTGCACCATACTTTGTGCAAGTAATGCACCAACTGTAAGTCCTGCTGCAAGCCCTGCTCCACCGAAAAGTTGTGCAATGACGACGACGATGAGTGTTCGTTTATACACGTATGCCTGATTATTCATGATGGTGCACTTCCCTTCACTGCAAATGATAGCACAAAGACGGAAAGTCGTTTTAAACCACCTAAGATTCATTGTTTCATTGAATATTTACGTCAGCCTAGATAAAAAAAGGCTGGTCAAAGCTCGGTACATTCCGAACATCAACCAGCCATCTCATAATAAGACAAATTCTAAAGATTGAACTGCGAGTCTTGCGTTGCTTCACTTAGATAGTGAGGAATCATTGATTTAAACGTTCGATCTTCTACTTCTGTCTCAACTTTCTTCACGCGAATATTAAAGTACTTTTCCATATTCTCTTCAGTCATAATTTCCTCAGTTTTACCGACAATCACAGGTTGTTGTTTTGATACCATCATAACTTGATCCCCGAAGTAGAATGCATGATTAGGGTAATGTGTATTAATAATACAAGTGATGTTTTGTTCTTTTACTAGCTTTTTAATCGTTTGTAAGATTATTTTTTTTGTTTTTGGATGTCTAAGTGTGATTCTGGTTCATCTAGTATTAATAGTTTAGGGTCTGCAACGAGCGTGCGTGCAATTAAAGCAAGTTGCAACTCTCCTCCACTAATTGAATTGCACGATTGATATGCAAGATGTGCAATTCCAATCGATTCCAATGCTTCCATTGCCGCGGCTTCGTCTTTTGCGGAAGGCTGTGAATAGGAGCGAATGTACATCGCTCGACCCATTGTAACCATTTCTAATACCGAATAAGCGAATGCCATTTTAGAAGCTTGCGGAACGTATCCGACGAGTTTCCAGAGCTCTCTTGAAGAATAAGCTTTAATCGATTTGCCTTCAATGCGCGTCTCACCTTGCTTCCAATCTTTCAGCCCCATTAAGCATTTAAGGAATGTCGTTTTTCCAGCACCATTCGGGCCTAATACGGACAGAATCTCTCCTTCACAGAGTTTGAGGTTAATAGAATTTCGATATAAGAATGACGGCTCTGTCTTTTTCTTCCTTTTTCCGTAATAAAAGTTCCCGCCGTTGACTTCTATTTTCATTTCCAACCTCCTCCTGTACGCATTAAAAGATAAGCAAAGAATGGTGCCCCAACGATTGCAGTTAGAATTGATAACGGAATTTCAGCAGGGGTTAACGTTCGTGCTAAGTTATCAATGATTAATAAATAGGAGCCGCCAATTGATATGGAAACGGGCAGTACGAAGCGATTATTGTTTCCGACAAGCATCCTTGCAATATGTGGAATGATTAACCCAACCCAGCCGATAATACCAGCAATAGACACTGCTGAAGCGGTAATAATCGTTGCTGCGAAAATGACGAGCCACCTCGTCTTCGCTACAGAGATTCCAAGTGACTTTGCTTCTTCTTCGGATAGAGAGAGTATATTAATTCTCCATCTTAAAACGAGTAAGATCACCATACCAACGATAATAAAAGGCGCCCCAATCAAAATGTCGTAGTATGATGCAGTACCGAGGTTTCCCATTAACCAATACGTAATGGACGGGAGCTTCTCTTCAGGATCTGCGACAAATTTAATCAATGATATAAACGCTTGGAATAACGCACTCGTCACAACTCCTCGCAAGGACCATCATAAAAATCGGCATTTCCTTTTTAAATCCACCTACAAGGAAAGTAATTCCGATCGCTAACATCCCTGTTATTAACGCAATAATTTGAGTGGAGAATCCGTGACCGAATAACAAGATCCAAGTGCCGCCCCAAAACCTGCACCAGCAGAAACCCCGAGAATGTCAGGGCTGACTAACGGGTTTGCAAACATCCCTTGAAATGCCGCTCCTGCAATGGATAGACCTCCACCAATCAGGATCGCCAGGATGACTCGAGGTAAGCGTAATTGGATGACCGCTGCTTCTTCCATGTCGGTCCATGTCTGCTCAATATCTATAAACTGCGAGAGAAGAATCTGTACTTGAACCGTAAAATCTACTTCGAACCTGCCAATACTAAGTGACAATACCCCAAGGAACAAGGGAAATAGTACAAAAAAATAGTCCTTTCAACGTCGCTTTCATCGCTAGTGAACATCCTTACGTTAATATTTTGCTGCCTCTGATGATGGATTTAGAACATCATAGATTTGCTCATCACTAATGTCATAATCATAAAATTCATCGTAATACGTTTTAATCTCTTCTTCTATGCTGTACTCGAACCGCTCAGGGTGATTCTTCTGTGCCATCCACTTCAGCATTAAAGGTGCATCACCACTTGGTGGCATCCAGCGATAAATTCCTAATGGAATTTTGTACACTTGTTGTTCTCGGACGGCTGTTACATCGCTCCAGTCCTGTCCTCTAAACACATTTTCATACAAATCTTCTGGCTGTGTTTCTGTGAAGTTCGTTATGTAAATAATGTCAGGATCCCAGTTATATACCTGCTCCATATTTACTTCCTTGATGCCATTTATGTCGCCTTCAGCAACATCTTGACCACCCGTCGCATTGATCCAACGGTTGCCGTGGTGATTCACTCCCCCAACAGATATTTCATTTTCACTATGATATTGCAATAGCATTACACTAGGCTTCTCCTCATCTGAGACACCTTCAAGTCCCTCATCACTTCTGCTTGTGCCTGTCGACCTTCTTCAATGATTTGATCTGGCCGATCACTCGTGCCCGTAATTTCACCGGTAATTGAAACCCATCGCTCAAAATTATCGAGTGGGTTATCCGTTCTCGTCGCTGTATCAAGGCAACGGTCGGGATGCCTGTCTCTTCGACTTTTTGAACTGACATTTCCTCGTTGGCTCTTTCGAAATAGACGTCAGGATTTAGCTGCATGAGCGTTTCAACATTTACTTCTCCATTTTTAACAAACGATGTATTTGCATCTGCACTGCTGGGGAAATCTCTTTAAGTATTGAGTTTATCGCTGCGTTATAAGAGTTGGGGTGCATACCGACAATTTCATCCGTTGAGTTTGTTGCTACAAACCATGTTGAGAAGTAAGGAAGGATGCTTCCCATTACGACTTGATCGATCTCATTAGGTATTTCAACTTCTCGCCCGAGTTCATCTTCAATTAATTTTTGCTCAGCTGTCGTCTCAACTTCTTGCGATTCTGTATTAGAACCACAGCCGGCAAGAATCGCTATACTTACGAAACTTAAGCCAATTATTTCTTTCTTCACATGTAGCACTCCCTAAGTTATTTATAATGAATTACTTTACAAAGATAACATTTTAAATGATAATGAGAATCGTTATCACTAACTGAGATGTAGTTTATATCGACTTTGACAATTCGTCAACCACGAAAATTGGAGGTACACACTTTATGACAGACCAATCATTGCTTATGCTCGACCCTGGGCACGCGTTTGGCTTACGTAATCGTACTCACCCGTTTACACGTGAGAATTTTCATCTGATTGATCAATATGATTTTTCAACGATCGATTTGGAACCATACAAATGCCTTGTCATTCAAGAGTTTTGTGATCAAGAATTTTTGATGCAGCAACAAGATCGAATCAATGAATTTCTTCAACATGGTAAAATTGTGATTTTTTTGTGGTCATCTTTTTTTTGAATTTGTTACCAGGTACATTTCCATTCGTTCCTAAAACAGTAAATAGCTTTCGTGATTACATCATTTCAAAAGAAAGTGAACATGAAATCTTTGAAGGGGTACTCGCAGAAGAGATGACGTTCAATAAAGGCGTTGCTGGGTTCTTCGCAAGAGGAACACACCCCCACAAAGAGGAAGTCGAAGTGCTTTTACGTTTACCTGGTGGAATGCCAACAACTTACATTGATCGCTCAAGCACAAACGGAACCATTTTCGTTCATGCAGGTAAAGATTTGTTCAACTACCACGCTCAAAACAAATCAACAAACCGGATTCCAACGCAACTATTGCAATGGGTGCATGATGAGTATGATCGGATTCAGGGGGAAGAAACAAATGCGTAAAATCGGAGTGATCTACAGCGGAATTGCTTCACATTATCGAACATTTAAAGAATCTAAGTATCGTGAATTTATTAGTGAGTATTTCTATTTCCCTGACTTTGAGCATGCTTCGCTTTCAGATGTGGACGTTTTAATCGTCCCTTCACAATTAAACGGAACCTTGTTAAAGCAAGCTAAAGCTAGAATTCAGCAGTTTACCGAGGATGGAGGCATCGTCGTAGCTTTTGGTCCACAACCGTGGGAATGGATTCCTAATCAAGATTGGGAAGAACGAGAAACGAACTTCTGGTGGTGGCTCGAAGAAAACCCTAAGAGTGGCTTGCACTTACAACAACCAGAACATGATTTGTTTACTTATATTAGCTTGGAAGATGCGACATGGCATCAGCACGGTGTTTTCTGGCCGAGCCAAGAAGCTGACAAATTGATTACAACCGAAGATGGTGGTGCAGTTCTTTACATCGATAATACAAGTACAAACGGAACTTGGATCGTAACGACACTTGATCCTGATTATCATTTTGGTTCGTATTTTATGCCTGCAACGGAGCGTTTCTTAAATGGGTTCTTCCCTTGGTTAACACACGGAAGATTTTAGTTATTAGTCTTTACGTCAAAAAAACCTGCTCCACATCGGAGCAGGTCTATGTCTATGATTCATAGTAAGCGAGTAATTGTTCTGCATCGGCTCGAAGCTCAGTATAGGCTTCCCGAGAAAATGAATTTAAGTTCCACTGCCAAATGACGATGTTCCAATAGTTTCGTGCTGCATCATAATTATCTTCCTCAATCAATCGTTCAGCGGCTGCCGTCAAACGATCAATCGTTGATGCGTAATAAATTTGTTCTGCATCGACTAAGTTTTCAATTGTCATCAGCGCCCGTTCTGGGGTAACGAGTTCAACTTGGCTCGACGTAAAGATGACGTTTGAAAGCAACCGATACAAATACTCTGGGTGATCTCTAAACCCTGGTTCTAAGCCCATAATCGTTACATTCGGTTTATTTCCTTCAATAACGATTGGTTGACCAGAAGCTTCCTTTGCATCTTTCCAAAATCCCGCCTTAAAAAAAGTCTTCATCTGCAAATCGTGCGACAACCTCTTCATCTGTTACGTCAGAAAACCAAATCGGATTATAAACAAAGCCGAGATCTTCTTCATCGTAACCGTGGGTAACACTCGACGGAGTGTACTCTACGTGCACGACACCGTTACTATTTCTTGGACCTGTATGTGTCGTTGCATCACTTAACTCCAACTGATTGACCGCTACAGAAGATGCACTTTGACCAATGGCAAAGTAATGACCTCCTGCATCGATAAATTCATGAACACGTTTCTTGTATTCTTCTGACTCGTCAAATTGACCGCCGTTCGCAATCACAAGATCAAAGTCTTCTAGTTTATGATTAAGTACATCATTTGTTGAAATCTCAGTCACTTGATACCCCATCTTGATGAGCGCTGCCCTCGTTCCATGATTACTTCGATCGTTAAAGATGGCAACTTTAGGCGAGTGAACCATAGAGCCATCACGAGGAATATCTGTCGTTTCTAGATATAAATTAGAGTCCGCAACGAATGATTCCAACTGCTCGTTTCGCGTAACATTAATGTGAAAATGACCTTCTTCACTACGAATCACTTCAACACCTTCATTAATCAATTCATTAACGAATTGAACAGATTCAACCGCGTTATTTTGCAGAACATAAGGTCCATCTCCAATCAATTGACCTATGCTTTCCACAAGCTCAGTAACCGGTTCAAGTGTTGCATCTACTTCCTCATAAAGTGGTGTTGCTTCAAATCCCCACAGTTCAGGAATATTCCAAGCGGATACATCGTACATAGCGCTTGCTTGATCGCTAATATCTTCGCCGTCCCAAAGCAGAACGTTCGCCAAACTCCGTTTTGCTTGATTAAGTCTTACTACATAAGAACCTTCTTCATACGATTGGCCGTTCGTCTCAAGTGTTTCTGTCGTTTTCTCAACAATGAGCCCGTGTCGCAATAGCTCATTTACCCCTTTGATCGTTGCAGATGCGTTCTGCTCATCTACAGGTAAAACGTAGGCATTCGGAAAATAACCGTCAGGATGATCAACATGTTCAAATTCCACACCACGCTTGAAGATCTCGAGTTGATCTTTTGTCATTTCGAGTTTATTCTCGCTCGAGAACTTCAGCGATCCCATCACTGCATCAACCATCCAACGTACACCGTCTAAACTGTTATCTGGTGTCTCTAACGTATGACCATATACTCCGTGGTGATTCGCATACATCGGTGTAAAAATCGGTGGATAATCATCCCAACCGTCTTCCATATCGCGATATGAATGTAGGTGCCTTGCATGTTGCGGTAACGATCCGTTTCATACTGATCGCGATTTGTCACGAGTTCCGCTTCCATCGCCTCAGCATTCGGCAATGCCCACTTCAAATAGAGGTCATGTTCATAGTTGGGGTTGTGAGGGTGTGTCGTAGGTTCAATAAGCCCCGGATTGTCATCATCATAGATGACAAATCCATGAAGGTCTAACAACACCATCGGATTCCAATCACGAATCATGTCAATATTCACCATCGTCTCTGGTTGCGATAACGTTACATGGTCACGGTTCAAGTCAAACCCATTCGCATTTTGTCTTGTTCCGAGCTCCCTTCCATCTGGATTGTTGACGACATTAAACACAAGCACATGCTCGTCCAAGATCGCCAGCGTCTCCTCATCTTCTTCAAAAGCGAAACGCTCAATGAGCTCTAAAACTGCGTCAGTACCAGGGAATTCGTTTCCATGAATTCCACCAATAATCAAGATTGGCACGTGAAAGTCAGGTTCATCTTTAATCGTTTGTAACGACGCTGTTGGTTCAACTTGCATCGTTTCTCGAAATTCTTTTACTTCATCAACATCAACACCAGGATGAGAGATCACAACTTCATATAAGTCCCTGCCTTGAACGCTTTGCCCAATGACCTCAAACTCCATACGTTCACTTTCACTGTATTCTTCTAGATCGGTAGAATTTCCTCGTATGGAATCGGTTCGTAGGCATTAGCCTCACTTACAATTGGTGTGAATAATAAAAATATTAAGGCTATTAGTAACGGTTTCATCGAATTATGTACTCGTTTCATATCGCTGCTACTACTCTCTGCTTACTTCTTGCAGGTCCTTGATTAGTAGCAGATTCACCTCCCAAATGTTTGATTTTTACGCTGATAGTCGTAAGTGATCCTCCTTCCTCATCAAAATCCCTTTCATTGTGCAGATTTTTCCCTATTCTTACAGTTTATAAGAAAATATCACGTTTGATCGAATTTAACGAGATTTTCTTACACGTTTCTACAATTCAATAAGTAAGTATTGTGCCTTTCGTCTAGAATTGGTGCTTTTTTAATACATTTGCTAGAATATGTAACAAGAAAGGAGTTTCTCCATGCAAAAACGACCAAAACATCTGTTTTTCTTATCTTTTGCTGCTCCGCTTTCCTTCATTGTGATGGTCGGATCGATTCTTTTGCTTGCCAATCCAATTCCCCCAATTGTGATTTTCGGAACGCTCACACTGCTTTATCTGCTTCTCGGTGTGTACCATTACAATCGCAATAAAAAGGGCATTGATAAAAAACGTTCACAAAGGGGTGACGTCCAATGATGTCTGTCTATCCTATGGAAGGTTCATGGGTAATCACTAGTTTCGTCATCCTTTTATTTATGATTAGCATGTATGTACTTAATGGACTAATTGCAACGAGTCAGTACCCATCACTAAATGGCCAACAAAAGAAAGAGTGGAAGACTTATCGAAGTCACCCAACGTCTACAATTCTTTGGACAATCGTCACTGCACTAACTGCAGGACTAATTCATTATGGTGCATCGCTTAGTGAAACACTTTGGCTAACGATTCCATTAAACTTAATCGCATTTGCGATCTTCACCTACTTATTAATGGAACTTGCCTTTCTTATCGTTGCAAACCTTTTACTTCGACTGAAGACGTTTCACCACACAGAGCAACTTGAAAAACAAACAGGACTCATCTTTATGATTGCAGCACCGATTGTTTTTGGAATTTCTTTTCTTGTCGATTGGTTAATCCTCACGTGGCTCCCATTCTTTTTGTTATTATTTGGTCTTACTTTTCGCTACATTACTGAAAAAGAAGCTCAGAAGAGACGCAAAAAGAAGTCCTATTAAATCTAATCCCCTCATAGTAATGATACAATTCAGAAAACACATTACCTGAGGTGATTGCCATTCTTATTGCTGGTGGGGTTCTCATTGGGCTTGGAATTGGACTGTTTCTCGATTACGTCTCAGCCGGTCTCCTCATTGGGGCGGGCATCGGATTGATTGCTGAATACTTCGTTCAGCGCAAAGCATAAAACAAGCCGCTGAGAATGGTCTCAACGGCTTGCTTTTTTTGTTAAAGTGAAAAGGCTTTAGCAAGTAATTCATAAGAACGATGACGAGATGTTTTCTCTGTTAACATATTTAAAATCATCACTTCATCCACTTGCGCTTCATCTGCCAAAGTTCGAATCTCTTCTTTGACTCGTTCAATGCTTCCAATAATGAACTTGCCCTTATTCTCCTCTTTCACTAGTTGTTCTTGCATCGTATACGTATGATTTGCTGCTTCCTCAAGTGTTGGTGGTGGATTCGTAAACTGTCCCGTTCCCCATCGAACCCACTGCAGCTCAGCTGGTCCTGCTAAGTATTCAGCTTCTTCATCGGTTTCTGCAGCAATGACCATAATCGCTAAAATGCTCTTCGGTTGCTCCATAAACACCGATGGTTTAAAGTTCTCACGATACGCCCTCAACATTGGTACGGCAAGTTGTGGAGAGATATGTGCAGCAAAAACAAAGCCTAGACCGTTGTTGGAAGCAAAGCGCATGCCGCCATCACTTGAACCGAGCATAAATGGCGCAGGTGTTAATGGTTCAGGAGCGTGTGATATAGATGCAAATGGGTGATCGTCTTTAAACTCCCCTTTAAAGTAACTCAGCAGTTCATCAAGTTGACTCGGGAAATCATCGCGCACGACTGCTTCACGTGAGCGTCTAAGCGCGAGCGCCGTTAACCCATCTGTTCCAGGAGCACGTCCAATTCCTAAATCAATTCGACCTGGGTTCAAAGCTTCAAGTAATGCGAAGTTCTCTGCCACTTTTAATGGACTATGATTTGGAAGCATAATCCCCCCTGAACCGATTCGTATACGGCTCGTCTTCGCCGCTACATGTGCACTAAGTAAGTCAGGTGATGTACTCATTTGATATTTCGAATTGTGATGCTCCGCAAACCAATACCGTGTAAACCCTAATGATTCCACATGTTGTGCGAGTTCAGTGGAATTATTCAGCGTCTCTGTTGCTGATTCACCGTTGTACATCGTTGCTAAATCTAGTAACGATAGTTGTATGCTCTTATCCATAAATGGGTCTCCTCATTTCTAATCCTCGTCACGTCTAGAAGCAATCTTTGCTTCCGAAAGGTCCGCATTGGTCCCTCTCATGTATGATTGCGTTGCGCGATCAATCATTGCATCTCGAAAATCGACACGACTTAAATTGCAATGTTGGAAATTGACATTTTGCAACGTCGCTCCATAAAATGACGTGTTCTTAAGTGAACAATAACTAAACTTAACGCCTTTTAACGTCTCATGACTAAAATCACAATCATTTAATGTTGAATGTTTAAACGTCGTACTTACGAGCGTACATCCTTCAAACGACGCTTTTTTCATCGTAGAATTCGTAAACTTCACACCAGTCAAATTCGTCTCAAGAAAAATAGTGTCATGCAATGTAGACGAAGAAAACTTACTGTTCTTGAAATCAGAATGAAGAAACTCTGATCCAGTCAACGTGCATGATGAGACTTTCCGTTTACATTTGAGATGTGTGCAAACTCCGTATTCTTTAAGTTCTCACTCGAATATTTCACACGAACTTGATCGTCGAGAGCAATATCTTTAGGTTGAACAACTTCAAAATCTTCTTCCTTCATCCATTCACTCCCCCTTATTCGTTCTATTATACTAGAAATTCACATCTGCAAAAAAAGCAAGTGAATCATTAACGCCGATTCACTTGCTTTCTTTGTCTTTACTTTGCTCTTCTTCGAGTCGCTTTCTACGTCTAGATAGAAAACTCGTAACTAGAATGAGCGGCATCAATACAATTGCCGTATCTCTAATCTCATTAACACCTGTTACGATGCCAATGAGCGCAAGTACAAAAACGACGAGACAAACAGACACATTAAGTATTGTAAAAAAAAGTTACCGAGAAATTGAGGAAAAAGCTTTTTTTGTAGACATAGGACTAGTTTATCATAAACAAATGAATGGATTCTAGAATGTGCGTTTGCCAATCTTTTACGATTCAGCAACTCTCCTTAAATGCAAATGCCAAAGCACAAACATCCCAATCCATATTAACGTGAGACAAATCGCAAGAACAATCGTGTATGTCGCAAGTGTTACACCTTGATTCATATGATAAATGATCGCGATGATCGGGGCGATGATCCCAATAATAAAGCCGTACTTTAAAAAGCGTTGCTCTTTAAGTCCTCGACTGACAAATGTCATCGTAAGAAATATGGCAATGCCCGCCCCAAGTAAAGGGAGGCCAATTAAATACAAGAATGTGTCCACAATCGTAAAACCATTATAAATGAGTACAGATGACGTAATAAGTAGTCCGATAAAGACGAGCGCAAAAGAGACTCGTAAAGAAACGGTTCGTTCGTATTCATTTAAGTCCATAACAAAACATCCTCCCTTCGCTTTATTTCCCTTTTTGCCGTTTGGCATTCGACTTTGTCGTCTTCGGAATTGTGGAAGAATGTTGCTTACGAATCCACTTAATAAATGATTGCAACTTCGGGTCTTGCTGAAGCGACTCCACCGTCGTTAATCGCAGGGCAATTTCTTGGTTCGTGTAGAGAGCATGAATTTGTTTATGGCAAGGAATACATAAAAGGGATGTTGGCTCAAATGCACCACCCTCTTCTTTAGGTACAAGATGATGAATCGTTCGCTTCACATCCTGTCTGCCACACAATTCACACGTTCCTACAGTAGTCTTCAAGATCATTGTCCTCCTTCTACCAAAACATTGTCGAATTTACATGCATTATAGCATGAATTGCAAAATGAAAACTTCCATGACACGCTCAATTAAAACGGTTCGTCGTCCATTTGAATCGGTGTTATAGTTCCATGAAGCCAATCGCTCCTCGTTTTCGCGTAACTGAGACCATCATAGACTGTCCTATCTTCATCAACCCAACCACTTCTATAATAGGCTTCTTTCACAAACCCTGCGGCATGGAACGTTTTTCGCATCGCCATATTGTCTACACGAGTGCAGCCCTCTAATCGAATAACCTTCTCGTA